>NZ_JBFULI010000096.1:0-8957 GCF_056400405.1 Pseudomonas sp. P5_B3
ACACCAAGACCCCAGGCATGGCACCGCCGGGGACTCGTCGGTCGATGGGTAAGCGCTAAATCCGGACTTTGCGATGACAGCGCCGCCGTCATCGCGGGCAAGCCCGCTCCCACAAGGATCACCGATGAACACATATTTTGTGTACGACGATGATTACTGTGGGAGCGGGCTTGCCCGCGATGACGGCGGCGCTGTCATCGCAAAGTCCGGATTTAGCGCTTACCCATCGACCGACGAGTCCCCGGCGGTGCCATGCCTGGGGTCTTGGTGTGGCCGTTCTTGGCGCCGTTCTTGTACCACGGCTGGTTGGAGCCCTTGGCGGCCGCCAGATCACCCGGCTTGAACGGGAACTTGAAGGCCGGGATCTCGGCTTTGGTTTCGCTGTCGGCGCTGGAGTCGACGCTGTCTGGCAGCTCTGCCTGCACGTCGCTCAGGGCGTCGGCGACCGGCGGTTGTTTCGGGGAAGTCATGAAAGCTCCGGGTGGTGCATGAAGTGTCGGGCCCGGTGAGTGAGCCGCATGTCACAGTATAAGAAGTGCGGCAGTATAACTGGATGACGCCCCGCAAGCTGCAAGCTTGCATTGACCGCCTGACGACTCGCACAAATCCCGCGAAGAATGTTAGCGTGCTCATCATTCTTCACCGCCCGACGAGTGCGCCTCCCATGAAAAAGACTGTCCTGGCTTTCAGCCGCGTCACCCCGGAAATGGTCGAACGCCTGCAACAAGACTTCGATGTCATCGTGCCGAATCCGAAAAACGGCGACATCAACGCCCAATTCAACGAGGCCCTGCCCCACGCCCACGGCCTGATCGGCGTCGGTCGCAAACTCGGTCGCGCCCAGTTGGAAAACGCCGCCAGGCTGGAAGTGGTGTCCAGCGTCTCGGTGGGCTACGACAACTATGACCTGGCCTATTTCAACGAGCGCGGGATCATGCTGACCAACACGCCGGATGTGCTCACCGAAAGCACCGCCGACCTGGCGTTTGCCCTGTTGATGAGCAGCGCCCGTCGCGTCGCCGAACTGGATGCCTGGACCAAGGCCGGGCAATGGCAGGCCACTGTCGGTGCACAGCTGTTCGGTTGCGATGTGCATGGCAAGACCCTGGGCATCGTCGGCATGGGCAATATCGGTGCGGCCATCGCCCGACGCGGTCGCCTGGGATTCAACATGCCGGTTATCTACAGCGGTAACAGCCGCAAGAACGAACTGGAACAGGAACTCGGCGCACAGTACCGCAGCCTCGATCAATTGCTGACTGAAGCTGATTTCGTCTGCCTGGTGGTGCCGCTCAGCGAGAAAACCAAACACTTGATCAGCCATCGTGAACTGGCGCTGATGAAGCCAAGTGCCATTCTGGTGAACATTTCCCGTGGTCCGGTGGTGGACGAGCCCGCGCTGATCGAAGCGCTGCAAAACAACCGCATTCGGGGTGCAGGGCTGGACGTATACGAAAAAGAACCGCTGGCCGAGTCGCCACTGTTCCAGCTGAAAAATGCCGTGACCTTGCCGCACATCGGCTCGGCCACCCATGAGACCCGCGATGCCATGGCCAACCGTGCCCTGGCCAACTTGCGCAGTGCCCTGCTGGGCGAGCGACCGCAGGACCTGGTCAACCCGCAAGTCTGGAGGGGTTGAAGTCAAAACGGGCAGGAGCGACAAGCGCCTGCCCGTTCAATTTAAAAGAATTACTTTCAAGCGACTAAATAGCTCTCTTTATACATATCCTGCAATTCAGTCGACAACCAAACCATAAAACCACGCGATAGACTCTCCGTATTTGCCCGGACACTACAAGGACAATAACGGAGACCGCCCACTTGCCACCATTCACAACAAGCCAGGTCATTCGACTCAGCAAAGCCACACTGATGTTATTTGTCAGCCTGTTTGGGTTGCTGATGCTTTACAACAACTTCACGGACTACTCGAGCAACTATGAATACATTGCTCACGTCCTGAGCATGGACACCACCAACGACCGTCACAGATACAGCCACAGGGCTATTACTTCAGCCATAGTGCACCACCGCATCTACTGGCTGATCATTACACTTGAAGTGGTCTACACCCTGTTTTGCCTGCTTGGAACCTATTACCTGTACAAAAATATCAACACATGCCAGGAACAATTTCACGAAGCCAAAAAACCTGGATTAATCGGATTGTTGATCGCCCTTTTCCTCTATTACGTAGGCTTTCAAGTAATCGGTGCTGAATGGTTCAACATGGATGACTCGAGCGCATGGAACTATCAGGACAGGGCCCGGAATATTATTGATTTCATTTTTCCGTTATTGATATACATCGCAATAAAAATCGAGCGCTGAGTCACTCGGCGCTCGACGCCCTCCCTCAGGCCAACTTGCCGTTACCCAGCACCGGCGACACTTTGGGTTTACGAAACACCAGTACGTTCCCCGACATCACCAACACCAGCCCCAACAGCGCCGGCACCGTCCATTGATAGCCCTCGGCGAACGCTGACACGTTGAGCGCCACCACCGGAAATAGCACCGTACAATACGCAGCCCGCTCAGGCCCCATGCGGCCTACCAGCGTCAGGTAGGCGGTGAAACCGATCACCGACCCCGGAATCACCAGGTACAACAGTGACCCGATGTAACGCGCGCTCATTTCCATGTCGAAGGGAATGCCCTTGACCAGACACCACACCGAGAGCATCGCCGCCCCGTAAGCCATGCCCCAGGCATTGGTGGTCAGCGGTTTGAGACCGGCCTTCTGTTGCAGGCTCGAGAGCATGTTGCCCGCCGAGAAACACAAGGTGCCGCACAAGGCCAGACCGAGACCGAGCAGGGTTTCCGGGCTGGCGGTACGCCCGGCCAATTCCGGCCAGAACAACAGGCCCAGCCCAAGCAGGCCCAGCGCGCCGCCCATCAGCACATTGCGGGCGATTTTCTGACCGAAGAACACCCGCGCGTTGAGGGCATTCCACAGGGTGGCGGTGGAAAACACCACGGCCACCAGGCCGCTGGGGATCCACTGGCTCGCAGTGAGGAAGCACATGAAGTTGACGCAGAACAGGCACAAGCCCTGAGCCAGGCAGATCAGGTGCCCGCGACGGTTCATCACTTGCAAGCGTCGGCTAAGCAGCAGGATCACGAACAGCACCAGCGCAGCGAGCCCGAAGCGATAGACGATCGACACGGGAATGGCCACCACGCCGAGTTGCCATTTCAAGGCAATCCAGGTGGTGCCCCAGATCAGCACGGTCAGCAAGTACAAAGAAAGGTTCATGACAAAGGCTCCTCGATAGGTGCCCAGTGTCCGGCGCCACTCCCTGGCGCACTTGCATAAACTTGCGCTTTTGTCTGCCGACAGGCTGGCAGGCGCACGTCTACGGAGTAGGATGCAGGGCGTTGGATGCAGGTGTTAGAGAGCAACGATCATGGCTGCACTGGATACCCTACAAGTCTTTCAAGCCCTCAACCGCTCGCCGAATGCTCGCCTCGAGCACAGCGCCGAGCTCGGTGACGGTTTGTCTGCAGCCTTGTGGAGCAATCACCACGATGCGCAGGATTACGAAGCGCCCAGCCACCACACGTTGTCCTGTTACCTTGCCGGCGGCACCGGCACCTTTCGCCGCGACCAGCCCGGCAACAAGGGGGGGCCGGATAAACTGTGCGTCCTGCCGGCCGACCACCAGTCAGGCTGGGTGATCAATGGCGATATTCGCCTGGCGCACCTGTATTTCAGCCCCGAACAATTTGCCCTCGGTTGCGTCACCCTGCTCGATCGCGAACCACGGGAAATGCAACTGCGCGAGCAGACCTTTCTCGATGATCCGCAGCAGGCGCTGCTCTTTCGACAGTTGATCACCCTGAACTGGGACGAGCCGGGCGAGCGCCTGCTGACCAGCAGCCTGGCCCACGAACTGCTCAGCCATGCCCTGCTCAGCCAGGTGAATGCCCGGCAAGGCCTGCGTCTTAAAGGTGGGTTGGCCGCGCATCAGCGTCGGCATCTGGTGGAATACATCGACAGCCATCTGGACGACGCCATCAGCCTGGGTCAATTGGCGGCGTTGTGCGCGTTGTCGGAATACCACTTCGCGCGGATGTTCCGCGAAAGCTTCGGCTTGCCGCCCCATCAGTATGTGCTGGCACGACGCCTGAACCGGGCGCGGGAGTTGCTGCGCACGACCTCGCAACCACTGGGGGAGATTGCACTGGCTTGCGGCTTTTCCAGCGCCAGCCATTTCACCAATCGCTTTCGCCAGTCACTTGGCGGGACGCCCGGTGAGTATCGACAGGCGTTTTTGCGCTAGGCCCGGGATTTTCGGCGCCTCAATTGCCGCCTTCGCGGGCAAGCCCGCGAAGAACGATAACGCGGTCTATCGTCAGAACTCCAAGGTGCTCGACAACGTCACCTGCCGCGAGTCACCCATCGACACAAAGAACCGACTTGCCGCCGAGGTGTAGTAAGTGCGATCAAACAGGTTCTTCACGTTGAGCTGGAACTTGACCTTCTGCCCTTCGACTTTGGTGTCGTAGGTGGCGAACGCATCGGCCACGGTGTAGCCCGGCAGGTCGAAATCGTTCACCGCGTTGCCCGCGCGCTCACCCACATAACGCGCCCCGGCGCCGACCCGCAGTTGGTCGCCGCCGACGATGGTGCCGAAGTCATAGACGGCCGACAGCGAGCCGCTGTTCTTTGCCACGTTTTGTAGTTGATTACCCTTGTAAACAGGGTCTTCGGTGACTTCGGCATCGGTGTAGGCGTAGCTGCCGATCATGCTCCAGCGATCGGTGAGCTGACCGCTCAAGTCCACTTCAAGGCCACGGGAACGCACTTCGCCGGCGGCACTGTAAATTGTCGTCGGGCCTTCGGCGTTGGCCACCAGCACGTTGCGTTTCTTGATGTCGAACAGCGCGATGTTGCCAGTGACGCGGCCCGGCAGATCGAGCTTGGCACCCAGCTCCCAGGACTTGGCTTCTTCCGGCGCGATGCCGCCGTCAAGCACGGTGCTGCTGCCGCTCAACGGCGCAATGGTCGAATTGGGTTTGAACGATTCGGTGTAGCTGCCGTAGAACGACAAGGCGTCGGTGTACTTGTACACAAGGCCCGCGCGCGGTATCCATTTCTGCCCGTTGCTGTCGGTGTTGGCGTGGAACGGCACGCCTTTGCCGGCGTACTGGTCGTACGCCTGGAAGCGCGCGCCGGCCACCAGAATCCATTGGTCGTTGAGGTGGATGGAATCCTGCAGGAACACCGAATCGCTGCGCAGTTCATCGGTCTGCGCGCTGTCGGCCGCACTGACAGTGGTGCCCGGCASTTCCTGGCCATAGATCGGGTTCACGTAGCTGAACTGGGTGCGGCTTTTCTGGCGGATCAGGTCTTCGCGGAAGATCTTGCGGTATTCGTCATCGACGCCGAACAGCAGCTCATGCTGCATGCCGAACACATCCACGTTGCCTTCGAGGCCGGCGGTGGTGAAGCGGTCGGTGCTGATCGCATTCCGGGTGCCATCCATGCTGCGGGTCAGGGTGCCCTTATTGGTGTCGATGGCAGTCACGCGCACCTGGCTGGCGTCGTAGGTTTCGCGGTTCCAGCTGTAACCGAAATGGGCCTTCCAGTTGTCGTTGAGCTCGTGATCGGCCTCGAAGTGATAGAGGTCCGAACGCCCTTCCATGTTGTTGAACGGCTCGTCGAGACGTTCGTTGCGCGAGATGTCCAGCGGATGGTTGGTCCGTGGATCGATCAGCGTGCCGCGGTCGAACGGCGTGAGGAATTCGCGGTGCTCATAGGAGAACAGCAACTTGGTGCTTTCGCCGTACCAGGCCAGCGACGGCGCGATGAGGCTCTCGCGATGCACGCCGAAGTTGCGCCAGTAATCTTCGTCTTCATAGTCCAGCACCATGCGGTAGGCCAGCCCGGAATCGCCGAGGGCACCGGTGCTGTCGAGACCGCCGCCGCTGCCGTTCTTGCCGTCGCCATAGCTCGAACCGCGCGCAGTCAGTGCGTTGTACTGCTCAAGCTCGGGCTTTTTGCTGACCATGTTGACCACGCCACCCGGATCCTGGATGCCATAGAGCAACGAGGCAGGCCCCTTGAGCACTTCGACCCGGTCGACGCTGGTGTTGAGGCCACGGCCCTGCACGATCGGCATGCCGTCGCGCATGATCGAGCCATTACGGTTGTCGCCAAAGCCGCGGACCATCACCGAATCCTGGGTGCTGCCCAAAGTGTTGGCCTGGGTGATGCCGCTGACATTGGCCAGAGCGTCATCGAGATTGCGTGGCGCCTGGTCGCGGATGACCTGGGCCGGGACGACATTGATCGTCTGCGGGATGTCCTGAATCGGGGCCGAGGAGCGCATCACCGAAGAAGTCGGTGGCGGCTGGTAACTCATGGACTCATCCATCACCGAGGTAATGGTGGTCGCGCCCAGGTTCAACGCACCTTCGGTCGGCCGTGGTTCCAGTGCAATGGTATGCCCATCGGTGCGGCGGAAGGTCAATCCCGAACCACTGAGCAGACGTTGCAGGGCCTGTTCGGCGCTCATCTGGCCATTGACCGCGGGCGCATTGAGGCCGTACGGCGCTTCATCGGTGTAGACGACACTGATGCCGGTCACCCGGCTGAAATCACTCAAGGCCTGGGGCAGCGGTTTGGCGGCCAGTGCGAAATTGAATTGCCCACGCGACTGACTGCTGCCCGCCTCTGCGGCCAGCGCCACGCTCAGCGGCAACAACGCCAATGCCGAAAAGCTCAACGCAGACACACCCAACCACTGTTTGACCGAACCCGATTTTGCCCTGGACTTCATGACTCATGACCTGTGTAGAACCGCAACGGATGCGAATGACTCGCAGTTTCAGTCACTACACGGATGGCAGTCGGGTTTACCTCATCACATTCTGAAAATATTTTTTCTTGAGTGATTGGGTGTCTGATCTGCCGCCATCGCGAGCAAGCTCGCTCCCACAGGTTTTGAGTCGGCCACAATATTGGGGCAACACATAACCTGTGGGAGCGAGCTTGCTCGCGATGGGGCCGGCAGCATCAACGCAAAATAATCAGCTGCCCCAAAACCTGATGCTGCTCAAACCCCAACACCCCCTGCAACGAACTCAACACCGCCTGCGGATTCCTGCTCGGAAAGCTGCCACTGACCCGCCGCGTCGCCAGTTCATCGCTGAGTATCAAGATCCGTCCGGGGTAATAGCGCGCCAAATCCAGCACCACATCGGCCAACGTCGCCTTGTAGTAATTGAGCCAACCCTGACGCCATGCCAACTGCGCTTCGCTGTCCACCGCGTGGAATTTTTCCGCCGAGCCTTCGCCGTAGGCGACTTGCTGGCCGGCGGTGAGAATTTGCTGCTCGGCGTTCTTGTCCGCCGTTACGCCAACCCGCCCGGACAACACCGTGACCTGTGCACCACGGGACTGCAAGCGGACCTCGAACTGCGTGCCCAGGACCCGCGCCTGCCCCTTCTCGGCGTCCACTACAAACGGCTCGCCGGTATGGGTGACGCTGAAAAATCCGGCGCCGCGGCGCAATTGCACATGCCGTTCGCCGCGACTGAAATCCACAGCAATGGCACTGTCGGCATCCAGGGTGACTTGCGATTGATCGGCCAAGGTCACCGTGCGGATTTCCCCTGGCGCCGAGACATAATCCGCCCCCAGGTCATCCATCCAGCGCGACGGTTGCCAGCCGGTGCCGAGGCTGATCATCAACAGCAGGCACGCGGCCATCGCCAGCGCACCTGACCAGCGTCCGACCGTGCTGCGCCGCGAGCGTTTCATGGCATTGAGATAGCCTTGCAAGGCAAAAGCGTCTTCATCGGCGAGCGTGCGCGCCGGCCCTTCGCTCAACTCCCACAAGACCTGCGCCTGGACATACGCCTGCGCATGAGCGGGATCGGCTCGCAACCAATGGCTGAACGCCGCCTGATCACCACTGCTGGGCTGATCATGCAGCAGGCTCAGCCAGGCCAGCGCGGCCTGCTCCTGAGCGGGCGTCGGGGTGACGCGTTCGAAGTGGTTCACGGTGCTTTCCCTGGCGTTCGTGTTTCGGGCTCCCGAAGGCTGGCCTTGCAGGCTTCGAGGGCGCGCATCATATGTTTTTCCACGGCACTTTGGGACAAACCCATGGCCTTGGCGATCTCGGCGTACTTGCGGCCGTGAATGCGATTGAGCAAAAAGATCTGCCGCGTGCGCTCCGGTAATGCGCGTAACGCCGCTTCAACGTGACGCAAATCGTTGCCCGCCTCCAGCGCCGCTTGCGGTCCGCTGCCATGGCTGTCCGGTGGCTCGACCATCAAGCCTTCGCTGGCCCGGACCCGCGTGCCTTCACTGCGCAAATGGTCGATGGCGATATTGCCGGCGCAGCGCAGCAGATAAGTGCCGAGCTCCTCGACCTGCACCAGCGGCCGCCGCCAGAAACGCAGGAACAAGTCCTGCACCAGGTCAGCCGCCGTCGCCCGGCAACCGACGCGCCGACTCACCAGCGCCTCCATTTGTGAGCGCTGGGAGAGAAACACCTGGAGAAAATGCGCACGGTCGCCGCGCTGTTCGTCGCGTTCGATATCGTGGGGGTCGGGGGGCATTGTGATCATCGTTCATGTTTCGACCTGAAAACCAGGGAGGCCACGACAGCGTCAGGGGGCCGGCAAGGCCGCAATATTAATGATAAATATTCTCATATGCAAAAGTATCAGCCCATGCCCCATGGAATCCAAAAGCCACCGAATCGAGTAGGAGGCGGATTTACATCCGCCGTCCTCTCACACCACCGTACGTACGGTTCCGTATACGGCGGTTCAGGTTAAGCGGTTAAGCCGGGTTATCGTGTCCAGTATTGAGACCAGCCCGAGTCGATCCCAGAGTTTCTTCGGCAGCGCCTGATTCATATGGGGTGCTCCCGAATTCCACCAAGGGCCTCGACCGTTGAATGCTGAGTGACAAGCACGGGCTTCGTTGAGCCCTAGAC
>NZ_JBFULI010000097.1:0-8929 GCF_056400405.1 Pseudomonas sp. P5_B3
CACCGTCAGCGCCGGGCAGATCGCCGAGTTATACCGTCGTCGCTGGAGTATCGAAGGGATGTTCCAGCGCCTGGAGTCGGTGCTGGACAGTGAAATCGAAAGCCTTGGCGCTCCGCGGGCGGCGTTGCTGGGATTTGCTTCAGCGATCCTGGCCTACAACGTCCTGGCAGTGCTCAAGCGCAGTGTGGAACAGGCTCATCGCGAGACATTGCCCTCCGGTCGGCTTCGCTTCGACCTACATGCAATGAGTTCGACTGCGTCGAACGGCGCTGCGCGCCAATCCCCGGATGAACACCTCCACTCAGCCTGATGAGTGGTGAGAAGCGTCTGTGTACGCCGATCTGCCTTTGCTTTTCTGTGGGAGCGAGCTTGCTCGCGATAGCGGCTTGCCAGTCGACCAGATACCTCCCAGACGAACGAACCCAACAACCAGGCCGGCCGGTAGGCCGCCTCGGACGCTGTTGCGGTACACGCCCCCTCGTGAGGCCGAGAGGAGGTTCTGCGCAGTGGGCAACCCGGCATGGATGCCGGGTTAGCCGCCGCCGGCCATGGATGGCCGATGGCGGCGGGCCCACGGAGCAGGACCGGAGCGAGGGCATGCCGAGCCACGGCGAGGCACCGAATGTCAGGGGCAAGAGCGTTTGGTTACTTTGCGCTTTTCAAAGTGACCCGCTGTAAGAGCGGAACCGCCAGAGGCCGTTACCGCAGAAACGGATATGTACACTCAAAAAACAATCATCGCCTGACACAAAGCCATCGCGAGCAAGCTCGCTCCCACAGGTGGTCGTGACCGCAGCAATGGATATGTACACCAATCACCAATCACCCCACCTGATACCCACCATTCAGAACACCCCCCCATCCCCCCCGGTTAACAAAACATAACGTGGCGTCGATTGTCAGACATTAAAAAACACCGATAGGATAAGCCAGCTTCCGAAGGGGCTCTGGATTGCGGGTTTCAGGACTATGCTCTGAAACAGCCGGTCCAGACACGCACCCTTGCGGCGCCCAGAAAGGTTGAACGACCTAACAATAATAATGGGAGAAGGTCTATGAGTGAGCCTGTCATGGGTGTGGGTATCTGCCGCCCGCCGGCACTGCGCAAATTCGCGTTGCTGGCTACAGCGCTCTCGCTGTTGGGCTCTGCCATGCTGTCGGCACCTGCGCTGGCCGCAGCGGCGTCAGCATCCGACGTTGTTTATTCCATTGAATCCGCCAAGGCTGCCAAAAGCCTGATGCTCGATGTCGTCCACGCCGGCAAGCGCCTGGTGGCGGTCGGGGATCGTGGGCACATCCTGTATTCCGATGACCAGGGCGCGAACTGGACCCAGGCCAAGGTTCCGACCCGGGCCCTGCTGACGTCGGTGTTCTTTGTCGATGACAAGCACGGCTGGGCCGTCGGTCATGACGCGCAGATCCTCGCCAGCGAGGACGGCGGCGCGACCTGGACCAGGCAATTCGAAGATCTGAAACGCGAATCGCCGCTGCTCGATGTCTGGTTCAAGGACGTCAACAGCGGCTTTGCCGTGGGCGCTTACGGCTCGCTGATGGAAACCACCGACGGTGGCAAGCATTGGGAAGACGCCAGCGACCGCCTGGACAATGAAGACCAGTACCACCTGAACGCGATTGCCGCGGTCAAGGACGCCGGGCTGTTCATCGTCGGCGAGCAGGGCAGCATGTTCCGCTCCGCGGACTGGGGCCAGACCTGGGAAAAACTCGAAGGTCCGTACGAAGGCTCGCTGTTTGGCGTGATCGGTACGGCGCAGCCTAATACGCTGCTGGCCTACGGCTTGCGTGGCAACCTCTATCGCTCCACGGACTTCGGCACCACCTGGGAGCAAGTCGAGCTCAAGGCTGAACGCGGTGACCTGGAGTTCGGGCTGTCCGGCGGCACGCTGCTCGACGATGGTTCCATCGTGATCGTCGGCAACGGCGGCTCGGTGATTCGCAGCAGCGACGATGGCGAAACCTTCAAGGTGGTCAATCGTGCGGACCGTATTTCCGTCTCGGCAGTGACTGTGGCAGGCAATGGCAATCTGGTTCTGGCCGGGCAGGGCGGCGTTCGCGTCACTTCGCCTGACGGCACTGAGCTTGGCAAATAAAAAGCGGGCAAATGAGCCGGGTTAATAACAAGAAGGCGGAGCTATGACTTCCTTGAGTACTCATCACCAGGACAAGGCGACGTTCCTCGAGCGCCTGATCTTCAACAACCGCCCGGCAGTGATCACGATCTGCCTGCTGGTCAGTATTTTCCTGTTCTGGCAGGCGACGCTGATCCGTCCGTCCACCAGCTTCGAAAAAATGATCCCGCTGGAGCATCCCTTCATCCAGAAGATGATGGAGCACCGCAACGATCTGGCGAACCTGGGCAACACCGTGCGGATCTCGGTGGAAGCCACCAATGGCGACATCTTCTCCAAGGAGTACATGGAGACCCTGCGTCAGATCAACGATGAGGTGTTCTACATCTCCGGTGTCGACCGTTCCGGCCTCAAGTCGCTGTGGAGCCCGAGCGTACGCTGGACCGAAGTGACGGAAGAGGGCTTCGCTGGCGGTGAGGTGATCCCGCAGAGCTACAATGGCTCCCAAGCCAGCCTCGATTTGCTGCGCAACAACGTGCTCAAGTCCGGCCAGGTCGGGCGCCTGGTGTCCAACGATTTCAAGTCGAGCATCGTCGACATTCCGTTGCTGGAGTCCTTCCCGGACCCGCAGGACCAGGGCAAGTTGCTGGCGCTGGACTACCGCCAGTTCTCCCACGAGCTTGAAGACAAGATCCGCACCAAGTTCGAAGTACAGAACCCGAATGTGAAGATCCACATCGTCGGTTTCGCCAAGAAAGTCGGTGACCTGATCGATGGCCTGGTGATGGTGGTGATGTTCTTCGGTGTCGCCTTCGTCATCACCCTGATCCTCTTGCTGTGGTTCACCAACTGCCTGCGCAGTACCGTCGCGGTGTTGAGCACGACATTGGTGGCAGTGGTCTGGCAACTGGGGTTGATGCACTTCTTCGGCTTCGGGCTCGATCCTTACTCGATGCTGGTACCGTTCCTGATCTTCGCCATCGGTATTTCCCACGGCGTACAGAAAATCAACGGGATCGCCCTGCAATCGAGTGAGGCGGACAACGCCCTGACGGCGGCGCGTCGTACTTTCCGTCAGTTGTTCCTGCCGGGGATGATCGCAATCCTCGCCGATGCCGTGGGTTTCATCACGCTGCTGATCATCGATATCGGCGTGATCCGTGAACTGGCGATCGGCGCATCCATCGGTGTGGCGGTAATCGTGTTCACCAACCTGATCCTGCTGCCGGTGGCGATTTCCTATGTCGGCATCAGCAAGCGTGCGGTCGAACGCAGCAAAAAGGACGCGCATCGCGAACATCCGTTCTGGCGCCTGCTGGCGAATTTCGCCAGCGCCAAAGTCGCACCGGTGTCCATTCTGCTGGCGCTGATCGCCTTTGGCGGCGGTCTCTGGTACAGCCAGAACCTGAAAATCGGCGACCTCGACCAGGGTGCCCCGGAGTTGCGTCCGGACTCGCGCTACAACAAGGACAACAACTTCATCATCAATAACTACTCGACCAGTTCCGATGTGCTGGTGGTGATGGTCAAGACCAAGGCTGAAGGCTGCTCGCGCTACGAAGCCATGGCGCCGATCGACGAGCTGATGTGGAAGATGCAGAACACCGAAGGCGTGCAATCGGCGATTTCCCTGGTGACTGTGTCCAAGCAAATGATCAAGGGCATGAACGAAGGCRACCTGAAATGGGAAACCCTGTCGCGTAACCCTGATGTGCTGAACAACTCCATCGCCCGCGCTGACGGCCTGTACAACAACAGCTGTTCCCTGGCGCCAGTGTTGGTGTTCCTCAACGATCACAAGGCCGAAACCCTGGATCGTGCGGTGCATGCGGTGCAGGCGTTCGCCAAGGAAAACAACAAGGAAGGCCTGGAGTTCATCCTCGCTGCCGGTAACGCCGGGATCGAGGCGGCCACCAACGAGGTGATCAAGAAGTCCGAGCTGACCATCCTGATCCTGGTGTACATCTGCGTCGCGGTCATGTGCATGATCACCTTCCGTTCGTGGGCGGCGACCTTGTGCATCGTGCTGCCGCTGGTGCTGACGTCGGTACTCGGCAACGCCCTGATGGCCTTCATGGGCATCGGCGTGAAAGTGGCGACCCTGCCGGTCGTGGCGCTCGGGGTGGGGATCGGCGTGGACTACGGCATCTACATCTACAGCCGCCTGGAAAGCTTCCTGCGTGCCGGCCTGCCGCTGCAAGAAGCGTACTACCAGACGCTGAAGTCCACCGGTAAGGCGGTGCTGTTCACCGGTCTGTGCCTGGCCATCGGCGTGTGCACCTGGATCTTCTCGGCCATCAAATTCCAGGCCGACATGGGTCTGATGCTGACCTTCATGCTGTTGTGGAACATGTTCGGTGCGCTGTGGCTGTTGCCGGCACTGGCGCGGTTCCTGATCAAGCCGGAGAAACTGGCGGGGCAGAAGGGCAACTCGTTGTTCGCCCACTGATCGATCTCTGGAACAAAAAAGCCGCAACCTCAAGGTTGCGGCTTTTTTTGCTCGCTGGCTTTACATAAGTACCTGTGGGAGCGAGCTTGCTCGCGATRGCGGTTGAACATTCGATACTTGCATTGACTGATACACCGCYATCGCGAGCAAGCTCGCTCCCACAGGGTTCTTTGGTCGTTATGAAGGATCGCTACCCAGCACCACATTCAATGCACTGCGCGCATCGTCCAGTTGCACCAGCGTCGCATGCCGCGCACCTAATGCATCACGATTCTCGATGGCGGTCAGGATTGCCTTGTGCCGTGGCAGCGCCAGTTCATGCAGGTTCGGCCGCTGGTTCGAATGTTTCAAGGCTTCGGCGATGGCCACCGAGAGCATGTTGCACAGGTTGGCCAGCAAGTCGTTGTGCGTGGCATCGGCAATGCGACTGTGGAAGTCCAGGTCAGGCTGCAACAGCGCCTCCGGCGTCGGTGCGGCTTCCATGCGCTGGTAGGCTTCACCGATGGACGCGATGTCTGCATCCGTGGCGAATTGCGCGGCGAGGGCGGCAGCAGCCGGTTCGATGATGCTGCGCACACTGGTCAGCAGGTCGAAAAACTGATTCTGCGGGCTGCTTTGCATCAACCAGTGCAGCACGTCCGGATCGAGCATGTGCCAGTCCTTGCGCGGCTTGACCACGGTGCCGACCCGCGGACGGGAATACACCAGGCCTTTGGCAACCAGGACCCGGGTGGCTTCACGCAGCACCGGCCGGCTGACCGCATATTCTTCGCACAACAGCGCTTCGGCGGGCAGTTTGTCGTCCGGCAGGAACCGTCCCGAGACGATCTGCATGCCCAGTTCCTGGACGATGCGCGAGTGCATGCTTTTGCGGTCGGAGGGTTTGCGGTAATCCATGGGGAGCGGCGCGGTCCTGTGCGAATAGGTGTCGCGCATGATAGCAGGCGCGGTACAAACTTGAGGTGGATACACAAACCAAATGTGGGAGCTAGCCCTGCTGGCGATAGCGGAGTGTCAGTCAACATTAATATCAACTGATAGGCCGAAATCGCTAGCAGGCTAGCTCCCACAGGGGATTTGTGTTGTCAGTGAGAGTGGCGCGGCACTTCAGCCCCGCGACAACCCACCAGGAAGTCGAAGTCGCAACCCTGGTCCGCTTGCAGCACGTGGTCGATGTACAGCTGGCGATAGCCACCGACGATCAGGTTCTGCGGCGGTTGCAGATCAGCCATGCGCGCGGCCAGTTCGGCATCCGGAATATCCAGGTGCAAACGGCCGCTGGCGCAATCGAGTTCGATCCAGTCGCCTTCCTTCACTGCGGCCAGCGGGCCGCCGGCCGCGGCTTCCGGGGCGACGTGCAGGACAACCGTGCCATACGCAGTGCCACTCATGCGCGCATCGGAAATACGCACCATGTCGGTCACACCCTGGGCCAGCAGCTTGGCCGGCAGGCCCATGTTGCCCACTTCGGCCATGCCCGGATAACCCTTCGGCCCGCAGTTCTTCATCACCAGGATCGAGTCGGCATCCACGTCCAGTTCCGGATCGTTGATCCGTGCCTTGTACATGTCAAAGTTCTCGAACACCACCGCGCGACCGCGATGCTGCATCAGTTCGGGCGTGGCGGCGGACGGCTTGAGCACAGCGCCCAGCGGTGCCAGGTTGCCGCGCAATACACAGATGCCGCCGTCGGCGCGGATCGGGTTGTCGAGGGTGCGGATCACTTCGTCCTCGCCATAGATCGGCGCGTCCCTGGTGTTCTCGCCGATGGACTTGCCGTTGACGGTCAGGGCATGCGGGTTCGGGATCAGGTCGGCTTCACCGAGGCGACGCAGCACCGCCGGCAAGCCACCGGCGTAATAGAACTCTTCCATCAGGAAGCGCCCGGACGGTTGCAGGTCGACGATGGTCGGCATGCCGCGACCGATACGGGTCCAGTCATCCAGGTCCAGTTCCACGCCAATGCGCCCGGCAATGGCCTTCAGGTGGATCACTGCGTTGGTTGAACCGCCGATGGCGGCATTGACGCGAATGGCGTTCTCGAAGGCCTCTTTGGTCAGGATCTTCGACAGCTTCAAGTCTTCGCGCACCATCTCCACGGCCCGCATGCCGGACATGTGCGCCAACACGTAACGGCGCGCATCCACCGCCGGGATCGCTGCGTTGTGGGGCAGGGATGTACCGAGCGCTTCGGCCATGCAGGCCATGGTCGAGGCGGTGCCCATGGTGTTGCAGGTACCGGCCGAGCGGGACATGCCGCCCTCGGCCGCGAGGAAATCGTCAATGCTGATGGTGCCGGCCTTGACCTGTTCGCTGAGCTGCCAGACCACGGTGCCGGAGCCGATGTCCTTGCCCTTGTGCTTGCCGTTGAGCATCGGCCCGCCGGTGACCACGATGGCCGGCACGTCGCAACTGGCGGCGCCCATCAGCAAGGCCGGGGTGGTCTTGTCGCAACCGGTCAGCAGCACCACGCCATCGATCGGGTTGCCGCGAATGGCTTCTTCGACATCCATGCTCGCCAGGTTGCGGGTGAGCATGGCGGTCGGGCGCAGGTTCGATTCGCCGTTGGAGAACACCGGAAACTCCACCGGGAAGCCGCCGGCCTCGATCACCCCGCGTTTGACGTGCTCGGCAATCTGGCGGAAATGCGCGTTGCACGGGGTCAGTTCCGACCAGGTGTTGCAGATGCCGATGATCGGCTTGCCATGGAACTGGTGGTCGGCGATGCCCTGATTCTTCATCCAGCTGCGGTACATGAAACCGTTCTTGTCGGCGGTGCCAAACCATTGGGCGGAGCGCAGGGTGGGTTTCTTATCAGACATGAGCGATTCTCTTATTGTATGACTATATTGTTCGAGCTGAGGCGTAACATAAGCGCAAATTCCGCGCTTTGGAAGTGTTGTTGAGTAAATAGTATTACTATATAGTCCGCTCAAACGGAGGGATGGCCCTGGCGAATTTTTCGCGAGAGGCGTCCCCCGAGGTTCCATAACAACAACAATCGGAGACCGATCTCATGAGCCAGGAACTGCGGCTTATCCGTCGCATCACGCTGAAACTGATTCCCTTCCTGATCCTGCTGTACCTGATCGCCTATGTGGACCGCTCCGCGGTGGGCTTCGCCAAATTGCACATGGGCGCGGACATCGGCCTGGGCGATGCTGCCTACGGTCTTGGCGCCGGGCTGTTCTTCATCGGCTACTTCCTGCTGGAAATCCCCAGCAACCTGATGCTCGACCGCTTCGGCGCACGGCGCTGGTTCGCGCGGATCATGGTCACCTGGGGTGCCATCACCATCGGCATGGCCTTTGTCCAGGGGCCGAACAGCTTCTATGTGATGCGCTTTTTGCTCGGCGCCGCCGAAGCCGGGTTCTTCCCGGGCGTTCTGTACTACATCACCCAATGGTTCCCGGTGCGCCATCGCGGCAAGATCCTCGGGCTGTTCATCCTGTCGCAACCCATTGCGATGATGATCACCGGCCCGGTGTCCGGTGGCTTGCTGGGCATGGACGGCGTGTTGGGGCTGCACGGCTGGCAGTGGCTGTTCATCGTCATCGGCACCCCGGCGATTCTGTTGACCTGGCCGGTGCTGCGTTACCTGCCCGACGGCCCGCAACAAGTGAAGTGGATGGACCAGGCAGAAAAGGACTGGCTGAGCACCGAACTGAAAAAGGATCTGGACGCGTACGGCCAGACCCGCCATGGCAATCCACTGCACGCCCTCAAGGACAAACGCGTCCTGTTGCTGGCGCTGTTCTACCTGCCGGTGACCCTGAGTATCTATGGCCTGGGTTTGTGGCTACCGACCTTGATCAAGCAATTCGGTGGCAGCGACCTGGTGACCGGTTTCGTTTCCGCGGTGCCGTACATCTTCGGGATCGTCGGCCTGCTGATCATTCCGCGCAGTTCCGACCGTTTGAACGACCGCTACGGCCACCTCGCCGTGCTTTACGTACTGGGTGCGATTGGCCTGTTCCTCAGCGCCTGGCTGGCGGTGCCGGTGCTGCAACTGGCGGCGCTGTGCCTGGTGGCGTTCGCACTGTTTTCCTGCACCGCGGTGTTCTGGACCCTGCCGGGTCGATTCTTTGCCGGCGCCAGTGCGGCGGCGGGGATCGCCTTGATCAACTCGGTGGGTAACCTCGGGGGTTACCTCGGTCCATTCGTGATCGGCGCGTTGAAGGAGTACACCGGCAATCTTGCGTCCGGCCTGTATTTCCTCTCCGGGGTGATGGTGTTCGGGCTGATTCTGACTGGCGTCGTCTATCGCCTGCTGGAGCGCAAACACGTCCTGCCAGTCGATCAATTTGCAGCAAGTGCACGCTAATGCAATGTAGGAGTGAGCCTGCTCGCGATAGCGTCGGCACATCCAATGTTGTCGGCGACTGATACATCG
>NZ_JBFULI010000098.1:0-8814 GCF_056400405.1 Pseudomonas sp. P5_B3
CAGGGAATGCAGCCAGGCACAGATCCCGGGAACGGCCAATAATCCTGTGGGAGCGAGCCTGCTCGCGATGAGGCCAGCGCGAACAACACACCCCTCAACAGACAAAAGCAGCACAAACAAAAACGCCCCAACCAAGGTCGGGGCGTTTTCATTTGCAGCTAAGGCTTAGCGCGGGAATGCTGGCGGGTTTACACCGGCCATGTCTTCCATCACGCGAACCACCTGGCAGCTGTAACCGAACTCGTTGTCGTACCAGACGTACAGAACAACGCGGTTATCCTGGGTGATGGTCGCTTCCGCGTCCACTACGCCTGCGTGGCGCGAGCCGACGAAGTCGGTGGAAACCACTTCCTGGGAGCTCACGTAGTCGATCTGCTTGTGCAGGTCCGAGTGCATGGCCATCTGGCGCAGGTACTCGTTGATCTCTTCGCGAGTGGTGGCCTTTTCCAGGTTCAGGTTCAGGATAGCCATCGACACGTTCGGCGTAGGCACGCGAATCGCGTTGCCGGTCAGCTTGCCCTTGAGCACTGGCAGCGCCTTGGCGGCTGCGGTGGCGGCACCGGTCTCGGTGATGACCATGTTCAGCGGCGCGGCGCGGCCACGACGGCTGCCCTTGTGGAAGTTGTCGATCAGGTTCTGGTCGTTGGTGAACGAGTGAACGGTTTCGACGTGGCCGTTGACGATGCCGTACTTGTCGTTGACTGCCTTGAGCACCGGCACGATGGCGTTGGTGGTGCAGGACGCCGCCGAGATGATCTTGTCGTCAGGGGTGATGTCGCCATGGTTGATGCCGTGCACGATGTTCTTCAGCGCGCCCTTGCCAGGTGCGGTGAGGATCACGCGGGCAGCGCCCGGGCAGGCCAGGTGCTGGCCCAGACCGTCGGCGTCACGCCATACACCGGTGTTGTCGACGATAAGAGCGTTTTCGATGCCGTACTGGGTGTAGTCGACTTCGGCCGGGCTCTTGGCGTAGATAACCTGGATCAGGTTGCCGTTGGCGGTGATGGTGTTGTTGGCTTCATCGATGGTGATGGTGCCATCGAACGGGCCATGGACCGAGTCGCGGCGCAGCAGGCTGGCGCGCTTGACCAGGTCGTTCTCGGCGCCCTTGCGGACAACGATGGCGCGCAGGCGCAGGCCGTCGCCACCACCGGTTTTCTCGATCAGGATGCGCGCCAGCAGACGGCCGATACGACCGAAGCCGTAGAGGACAACGTCGGTGCCTTTGCGGGCCGAAGCGTTCTGCTGGCCAACCACGTCAGCCAGTTCTTCACGGACGAACTGCTCGGCAGTACGGCCATTGCCTTCGGCCTTGAATTTGGCCGCCAGCTTGCCCAGGTCCACCGAAGCGGCGCCGAGCTTGAGCTCGCTCATCGCCTTGATCAGCGGGAATGTTTCGTGGACGGACAGCTCGCTTTCGTCGGACTGACGGTGACGAGCAAAGCGGTGAGCTTTGAGAATCGCAATGACTGAACGATTGATCAGGCTGCGGCCATAGATCGAGCTCACCACGTTGTTATTGCGGTAGAGCTGACCGATAAGCGGAATCATCGCTTCTGCGAGTGCTTCACGGTCGATCCATTCACCAAGACACTGGTCGGGCTTCTGAGTCACGGGAACCTTCCACATGTAGGGGCAGAAAAAAGGGGCTACATTATGCCGCCGAGTGACAGCTGTAGCAATGCGCGCCCGTCGTGCTTTTCGTAACAAATCGTCGTTCAAAAAACTTACGCCTCGCGCAAGCCCAATAAAACCGGGGCTTGCAGCGAAGTCAATTTTTTGGAGGTCACGCGTCCTTATCCGTAACCCTCCGTAACACTCGTTGTATTTGCCACTACATATTCAGTAATTTCCGGTAAAAAACCGCTGAATTTTGTCTTTACCACTACATTTCATCAGACCGTCGCTTTAGACGCAGTCAGCAACTGACAGGCGGCATCGTTGACCGCTACAATTGTCGACTTTGTCGCAACGCTTGGAGCTCAACCTTCCGTGCCCGTTCTGCGTCTACCGCTTCTCCCTGCCGCGGCAGGTAAACAGCACTGGGGCAACCTGCCCGGTGCCGCCCTGAGCCTGGCCATCGCCGAGGCCGCCAGCGCTGCCAAGCGCTTTACCCTGCTGCTGACCGCCGACAGCCAAAGTGCCGAACGGCTGGAACAGGAGCTGGGTTTCTTCGCCCCGGATTTGCCCGTATTGCACTTTCCCGACTGGGAAACCCTGCCCTACGACCTGTTCTCGCCGCACCAGGACATCATTTCCCAGCGCATCGCCAGCCTGTACCGGCTGCCGGAACTGAGCCATGGCGTGCTGGTGGTGCCGATCACGACCGCCCTGCATCGCCTGGCACCGACCAGATTCCTGCTCGGCAGCAGCCTGGTGCTGGATATCGGCCAGAAGCTCGACGTCGAGCAAATGCGCGCCCGGCTTGAAGCCACGGGTTATCGCTACGTCGATACGGTGTATGAACACGGCGAGTTCACCGTTCGCGGTTCGCTGATCGATCTGTTCCCGATGGGCAGCAAGCTGCCGTATCGCATCGATCTGTTCGACGACGAAATCGAAACCCTGCGCACCTTCGACCCGGAGAACCAGCGCTCGATCGACAAAGTCGACTCGGTCAAGCTGTTGCCGGCCAGGGAATTCCCGCTGCAGAAAGAAGCGGTCACCCGTTTCAAGGCCCGGTTCCGCGAGCGTTTTGACGTCGACTTCCGCCGCTGCCCGATCTTCCAGGACTTGAGCAGCGGGATTACGCCAGCCGGCATCGAGTACTACCTGCCGCTGTTCTTCGAAGAAACCTCGACGCTGTTCGATTACCTGCCCCAGGACACGCAAGTGTTCTCGCTGCCCGGTATCGAACAGGCCGCGGAAAACTTCTGGAACGACGTGCGCAATCGCTATGAAGAACGCCGCGTCGACCCCTCCCGTCCTTTATTACCTCCCGCCGAACTGTTCCTGCCAGTGGAGGACTGCTTCGCGCGCCTGAAGAACTGGCCGCGCGTGGTGGCCAGTCAACAGGATGTAGAAAGCGGTAGCGGTCGCGAGCGCTTCCCCGCCCGGGAGCTGCCGAACCTGGCCATCGAAGCCAAGGCCACCCAGCCGATGGCGGCACTGGCGGAGTTCCTCGACCAGTTCCCCGGTCGCGTGTTGTTTACCGCCGAATCCGCAGGCCGCCGCGAGGTGCTGCTGGAACTGCTGGAACGCCTGAAGCTGCGACCGAAAACCGTCGACAGCTGGCCAGACTTTGTCGCCGGCAAGGAACGTCTGGCGATCACCATCGCACCGCTCGATGAAGGCCTGCTGCTGGACGACCCGGCCCTGGCCCTGGTTGCCGAAAGCCCGTTGTTCGGCCAGCGGGTGATGCAGCGCCGTCGCCGCGAAAAACGCGCCGATGCCAACAACGATGCCGTCATCAAGAACCTCACCGAGCTGCGCGAAGGTGCGCCGGTGGTGCACATCGACCACGGCGTCGGCCGCTACCTGGGCCTGGCGACCCTGGAAATTGACAGCCAGACCGCCGAATTCCTTGCCCTGGAATACGCCGAAGGCGCCAAGCTTTATGTGCCGGTGGCCAACCTGCACCTGATCGCCCGCTACACCGGCAGCGACGATGCCCTGGCCCCGCTGCACCGCCTCGGCTCCGAGACTTGGCAGAAAGCCAAACGCAAAGCCGCCGAACAGGTGCGTGACGTGGCCGCCGAGCTGCTCGACATCTATGCCCGCCGCGCCGCCCGTGAAGGCTACGCCTTCGCCGATCCGAAAGCCGACTACGCCACCTTCAGCGCCGGCTTCCCGTTCGAAGAAACCCCGGATCAGCAAACCACCATCGAAGCTGTGCGCGAAGACATGCTCGCGCCCAGGCCGATGGATCGCCTGGTGTGCGGCGACGTTGGCTTCGGCAAGACCGAAGTGGCGATGCGCGCCGCGTTCATTGCAGTCCACGGTGGACGCCAGGTGGCGATTCTGGTGCCGACCACCCTGCTCGCCCAGCAGCATTACAACAGCTTCCGCGACCGCTTCGCCGACTGGCCGGTGACCGTGGAAGTGATGAGCCGCTTCAAGTCGACCAAGGAAGTGAACGCGGCGGTCGCGGACCTGGCCGAAGGCAAGATCGACATCGTCATCGGCACGCACAAGCTGCTGCAGGACGATGTGAAGATCAAAAACCTCGGGCTGGTGATCATCGACGAGGAACACCGTTTCGGCGTGCGCCAGAAAGAACAACTGAAGGCGCTGCGCAGTGAAGTCGACATCCTGACCCTGACCGCCACGCCGATTCCGCGCACGCTGAACATGGCGGTGTCGGGCATGCGTGACCTGTCGATCATCGCCACGCCGCCAGCCCGTCGCCTGTCGGTACGCACCTTCGTCATGGAGCAGAACAAGAGCACGGTCAAAGAGGCCTTGCTGCGTGAGCTGCTGCGTGGCGGCCAGGTCTATTACCTGCACAACGATGTGAAGACCATCGAGAAATGCGCCGCCGACCTCGCCGAACTGGTGCCGGAAGCACGGATCGGCATCGGCCACGGGCAGATGCGCGAACGCGAACTCGAACAGGTGATGAGCGACTTCTACCACAAGCGCTTCAACGTGCTGATCGCCTCGACCATCATCGAGACCGGCATCGACGTACCGAGCGCCAACACCATCATCATCGAGCGCGCCGACAAGTTCGGCCTGGCACAATTGCACCAGTTGCGCGGCCGGGTCGGACGCAGCCACCACCAGGCGTACGCCTACCTGCTGACGCCACCGCGCCAGCAAATTACCCCGGACGCGGAAAAGCGCCTGGAAGCGATCGCCAACACCCAGGACCTCGGCGCGGGCTTCGTGCTCGCCACCAACGACCTGGAAATCCGTGGCGCCGGCGAACTGCTCGGCGACGGCCAGAGCGGGCAGATCCAGGCGGTCGGCTTCACGCTGTACATGGAAATGCTCGAGCGCGCAGTGAAGTCGATCCGCAAGGGCGAGCAGCCGAACCTCGACCAACCGCTCGGCGGCGGTCCGGAGGTCAACCTGCGGGTTCCGGCGTTGATTCCCGAGGACTACCTGCCGGATGTCCACGCCCGCCTGATTCTCTACAAGCGCATTGCCTCGGCCACCGATGAGGACGGCCTCAAGGATTTGCAGGTGGAGATGATCGATCGTTTCGGTCTGTTACCGGAACCGACCAAGAACCTGATCCGCATCACTGCATTGAAATTGCAGGCCGAGCTACTGGGCATCAAGAAAGTCGATGGCGGCCCGCAAGGCGGTCGCGTCGAGTTCGCCGCACAGACGCCGGTCGACCCGCTGACCCTGATCAAGCTGATCCAGGGCCAGCCAAAACGCTACAAATTCGAAGGCGCCACGATGTTCAAGTTCATGGTTCCGATGGAGCGCCCGGAAGAGCGCTTTAATACTGTAGAGGCGCTGTTCGAGCGCCTCGTTCCGAAAACTGCTTGAAGGACGCCGCATGCGCCTGTTTCGCTCACTGACCTTGCTGACCCTGCTAATTCCAGCGCTGGTCGCACCCACGGCATTTGCCGATGACCTGTATCAGGTCGAAATGATTCTGGTCCGTCAAAACGCCGTGCCGGCGATTGTCAGCCGCGCCGCACCGGAAGACTGGGCCGCTGGCGCCCAACCCGTGGGCCCCGACAGCTTGCGTACGCCAAGCCTGAATGGCGAGGTGGAAAAACTCACCAGCAGCGCCGACTACACGGTGTTGCTGCACAAGGCCTGGCAACAGACTCTCGGCGAAAACGCCAGCAAAGTGGCGATCAGCGACGGCAAGGAACAATATGGTCAGTTCCCGATCGAGGGCACGCTGAACATGACGCTGGGACGCTTTACCGACGTCGACGCCGATTTCTGGGTCAATCAGATCGATGCCAATGGCATGGTGACCGCCAGCGAGCGCTTGAAACAGGAAAGCCACACCAAGAACGGCCAGTTGAACTTCCTCGATAACGGCCACCTCGGCCTGCTGATCAAGATCACCTCGCTGACCGCTCCCGCCCCTCGGCCAGTCCCCGATGAAATTCCGGACTGATTCCCATGTCTGCGGCCCTGAGCAAACCCCTGGCACCGTCCTGGGTCAGCCGATTCAAGGAACAGAGCCTGGAGCGTGGCCGCCGTTATGCGCTGGAGAATCGTGTCAGAATCGTCGAGGTCGGCGACGCCACGATCATCGCCGCTTGCGAAGGCTCAGGCAGTAACGTTTACCGCCAGACCATTCGCCTGCGCGAGTCAGCCAAGGGCACGCTGCTGATGGTCGACGCCACCTGCTCGTGCCCGGTCCACAACAACTGCAAACATTGCGCAGCGGTGCTCCTGCAAGTGCAGGAAACCCTCGACTACCCCGCTGCCGCCAAAGACGCCGAACTTCTGGAAAAACTCCAGGCAGTCCTGGAAAACCGCAGCCCGAAAGCCCCGCCGCAAGTGCTGGTGGACAATGTGCAACCGTTACCGCGCCTGTGGCTGGCCAGCATCGAGTTCAGCGCATTCGAACCGCGCAATGGCCGAATGCAGCGGTACATTCAGCACCGCGCGGCGCTGTCTTTCAGTTACCTGGACGAGTACGTTTGCGGACAGAGAAACTCCGACATCCTGATTCGTCAGGAAACCCAGACGCTGCGGATAAAACGCCACCCGGAAGTGGAACAGTCCTACCGGGAACAGTTGCGAATCCTCGGTTTCAAAGTTGCCACCCGGCAAAGCAAGGCCCTGCCGGAAAGTGCCGGCGAGCTGTTCGAGATGGTCAATGACAGCGCCTGGCTGACCTTTACCCTCAATGAACTGCCGAAGTTGCGCTCCCAGGGCTGGGAATTGCAGATCGACGAGGACTTCGGTTTCGACCTGACGGCGGTAGACGACTGGTACGCCACGGTCGAACAGGCACCGGAGCGCGACTGGTTCGACCTGGAACTGGGGATCATCGTCAACGGCGAACGCCTGAGCCTGTTGCCGATCCTGCTCAACCTGATGCGCTCCCACACCGAAATCCTCAACCCGGAACGCCTTGCCCGACGACGCGACGACGAGTTGATCCTGGTCAACATCCCCAATCGCCCGAACTCCGAGCACGGCCCACTGCAAGTCGCCCTGCCCTTCGGCCGCTTGAAGCCGGTGCTGGCCACCCTCGGCGAGTTCTACCTGCAGGAGCCCGGCGACACCACGCTGCGCCTGAGCAAGGCCGATGCCACGCGCCTGAACCCGCTGGAAGACATGCCACTACTGTGGGAGGGTGGCGAACAGATCCGCACCTTTGCCCAGCGCCTGCGCGACATCAAGGACCACACTGCCGCGGCCCCGGAAGGTTTGAATGCGACTCTGCGCCCGTATCAGCTTGAGGGCTTGAGCTGGATGCAATCGCTGCGACAACTGGAAGTGGGTGGAATTCTCGCGGACGATATGGGCCTGGGCAAAACCCTGCAGACACTGGCGCACGTGCTGAGCGAGAAAAACGCCGGCCTCCTCGACCGGCCGTGCATGGTCGTGATGCCGACCAGCCTGATCCCCAACTGGCTCGACGAAGCGGCGCACTTTACGCCGCAGCTCAAAGTGCTGGCGCTGTACGGTGCCAGCCGCAAAAAGCACTTCGACAAGCTGGCCGACTACGATCTGATCCTGACCACCTATGCACTGCTGCCCAAGGATGTCGAACGCCTGGCGGCGCAGCCCTTGCACATACTGGTGCTGGACGAAGCGCAATACATCAAGAACCCCGGCAGCAAGGCAGCCCACGCCGCCCGCGAACTGAACGCCCGGCAGCGCCTGTGCCTGAGCGGCACACCGCTGGAAAACCATCTCGGTGAGCTCTGGTCGCTGTTTCACTTCCTCTTGCCCGGCTGGCTGGGCGACGTCAAAAGCTTCAACCGCGATTACCGCGTGCCGATTGAAAAGCGCGCCAGCGAGGTCAGGCTTCAGCACCTTAACGGCCGGATCAAACCTTTCCTGCTGCGCCGCACCAAGGAGCAGGTGGCCACCGAGTTGCCGCCGAAGACCGAGATCATCCACTGGGTCGAGCTCAACGAGGCCCAACGCGATGTATACGAAACCATGCGCCTGGCCATGGACAAGAAAGTCCGCGACGAGATCACCCGCAAAGGCGTGGCCCGCAGCCAGATCATCATTCTCGAAGCCCTGCTCAAGCTGCGTCAGGTGTGCTGCGATTTGCGCCTGGTCAACGAGGCGACCCTGCCAACCCGTGGCAGCACGTCAGGCAAGCTCGACAGCCTGATGGAAATGCTCGAAGAACTGTTCGAGGAAGGTCGGCGGATCCTGCTGTTCTCGCAGTTCACTTCAATGCTGTCGCTGATCGAGGACGAACTGAACAAACGCGGCGTGGCCTACGCCCTGCTGACCGGCCAGACCCGCGACCGCCGCACGCCGGTGAAGGAATTCCAGAGCGGCAAACGTCAGATATTTCTGATCAGCCTGAAGGCCGGTGGCGTTGGCCTGAACCTGACCGAAGCGGACACGGTGATTCATTATGACCCGTGGTGGAACCCGGCGACGGAAAACCAGGCGACTGACCGGGCATATCGCATCGGCCAGGAGAAGCCGGTGTTCGTTTACAAACTGATTGCGCGCGGCACCGTGGAAGAAAAGATTCAGCACCTGCAAAAGGAAAAGTCCGACCTCGCGGCCGGCGTGCTGGACGGGCGCAAGGCCGGGGACTGGAAACTGCAGAACGATGATATCGAGGCGCTGTTTGCGCCGCTGCCGGAAAACCTCGAAAAGCGTTGAGATCTTCGGCGTTTTTAAGTCCGCCATCGCGAGCAAGCTCGCTCCCACAGGTTCTATGGTGTCCGCAAAAGTTGTGTTCGACGC
>NZ_JBFULI010000099.1:0-8793 GCF_056400405.1 Pseudomonas sp. P5_B3
GATCAGAAATCGCAGGCTGGCATCGCTCGCGACTTTGTCGGATCAGAAATCGCAGGCTGGCATCGCTCGCGACTTTGTCGAGGGCGAGGATCAGTTCGCGGATCATTTCAGCGTTGAAGGCGTTGTTCTTTTCTTCACGGCTGAGCCACAGCGTGGCAAAACCACGGGGGTCGGTCAGCAGTTCGAGGGTGTTGAAGTCGCTCATATTCGTCCGTCTCCACGGCACTTGTAGGAGCGAGCTTGCTCGCGATGGACGTTAACGATAACGCGCGCTTTCTGATTTAACGCGCCGCCCTTTAGTCCATCGCGAGCAAGCTCGCTCCTACAAGTGCCGTGGAGACGGACGAATATGAGCGACTTCAACACCCTCGAACTGCTGACCGACCCCCGTGGTTTTGCCACGCTGTGGCTCAGCCGTGAAGAAAAGAACAACGCCTTCAACGCTGAAATGATCCGCGAACTGATCCTCGCCCTCGACAAAGTCGCGAGCGATGCCAGCCTGCGATTTCTGATCGTGCGCGGTCGCGGCAAGCATTTCAGCGCCGGCGCCGACCTGGCCTGGATGCAGCAATCGGCCGAGCTCGATTACGCCACCAACCTCGATGACGCCCGGGAACTGGCGGAGTTGATGTACAACCTGGCCAAACTGAAAGTCCCGACCCTGGCAGTGGTACAGGGCGCGGCCTTCGGTGGCGCGCTGGGCCTGATCAGTTGCTGCGACATGGCCATCGGTACCGATGACGCGCAGTTCTGCCTGTCGGAAGTGCGCATCGGCCTGGCGCCGGCGGTGATCAGCCCGTTCGTGGTGCAAGCCATCGGCGAGCGCGCGACCCGTCGTTATGCCTTGACCGCCGAGCGTTTCGGCGGGCAACGGGCACGGGAGATTGGTTTGTTATCCGAGAGCTACGCAAGCGCCGAGCTGGAACAGAAAGTCGAGCAGTGGATCGACAATCTGCTGCTCAACAGTCCGGCCGCGATGCGCGCCAGCAAGGATCTGTTGCGCGAAGTCGGCGACGGCTCATTGAACCCGGCATTGCGCCGCTACACCGAAAACGCCATCGCCCGCATTCGTGTCAGCCCCGAAGGCCAGGAAGGCTTGCGTGCCTTCCTGCAAAAGCGTCCGCCGAGCTGGCAGGCCGAATCCACCAAGGAGCCCCGCTGATGAGCGCACCTGTCCTCACCACCCTGCTGGTGGCCAACCGTGGCGAAATCGCTTGCCGGGTGATGCGCACCGCCAAGGCGCTGGGCCTGACCACCGTGGCCGTGCACAGCGCCACCGACCGTGACGCCCGACACAGCCGCGAAGCCGACATTCGCGTCGACCTGGGTGGCAGCAAAGCCGCCGACAGCTATCTGCAGATCGACAAACTGATCGCCGCCGCCAAGGCCAGCGGCGCCCAGGCGATTCACCCCGGCTACGGCTTCTTGTCGGAGAACGCCGGGTTCGCCCGCGCCATCGAAAACGCCGGTCTGATTTTCCTCGGCCCGCCCGCCTCGGCCATCGACGCCATGGGCAGCAAGTCCGCGGCCAAAGCCTTGATGGAAACCGCTGGCGTGCCGCTGGTGCCCGGTTATCACGGCGAAGCCCAGGACCTGGAAACCTTCCGCACCGCCTGCGAACGCATCGGCTACCCGGTGCTGCTCAAGGCCACCGCGGGTGGCGGCGGCAAAGGCATGAAAGTGGTCGAGGACGTCAGCCAACTGGCCGAAGCCCTGGCCTCGGCCCAGCGCGAAGCGCAATCGTCGTTCGGCGACTCGCGGATGCTGGTGGAGAAGTACCTGCTCAAGCCACGTCACGTGGAAATCCAGGTGTTCGCCGACCAGCACGGCAACTGCCTGTACCTCAACGAACGCGACTGCTCGATTCAGCGCCGTCACCAGAAAGTCGTCGAAGAAGCGCCAGCACCTGGCCTGAGCCCGGAGCTGCGACGCGCCATGGGCGAAGCCGCTGTGCGTTCAGCGCAGGCCATCGGTTATGTCGGTGCCGGCACCGTTGAGTTTTTGCTGGATGCGCGGGGCGAGTTCTTCTTCATGGAGATGAACACCCGCCTGCAAGTGGAACACCCTGTCACCGAAGCCATCACCGGCCTCGACCTGGTGGCCTGGCAGATTCGCGTGGCTCGTGGCGAAGCGTTGCCGATGACGCAAGACCAGGTGCCGCTGATGGGGCACGCGATCGAGGTGCGGCTATATGCCGAAGACCCGGGCAATGATTTCCTGCCGGCAACCGGTCGCCTGGAGCTGTATCGCGAATCCGCCCAGGGACCGGGGCGTCGAGTGGACAGCGGTGTTGAAGAAGGCGATGAAGTTTCGCCTTTCTACGACCCGATGCTCGGCAAGCTGATTGCCTGGGGCGAGGACCGTGAACAGGCGCGTTTACGCCTGCTGAGCATGCTCGACGAATTCGCCATCGGCGGGCTGAAGACCAACATCAATTTCCTGCGGCGCATCATCGGTCACCCGGCATTTGCCGCTGCCGAACTGGATACCGGCTTCATTCCGCGCTATCAGGAGCAGTTGCTGCCGACGCCTGCGCAACTCAGCGATGATTTCTGGCAGGCCGCCGCCCAGGCGTTTGCCCAGAGCCAACCGCCTGCAACCCGCGCCGATGATCCGAGTTCGCCATGGGCGGCGCGTAATGGCCTGCGTGCCGGTTTGCCGAGAGCAATCACCCTGCACCTGAGTTGTGAAGGCCAGGACCGGGCGCTGACGCTGGGCGACATCAATGCCCACAGCGCTCGGCTCAAGGGTGAGCAGCTGCTGACCGAGCAGGCTGGTGTGCGCCGTCAACACCGCGCAATACGCCGTGGCGAACAGGTGTATTTGCAATGGGATGGCGAGTTGCGCCGCATCGAGGCTTACGACCCGATCAGCGCCGTCGAGGCCAGCCACAGCCATCACGGCGGGCTGACCGCACCGATGAACGGCAGCATCGTCCGTGTGTTGGTGGAGGCCGGGCAATCGGTCGAAGCCGGGGCGCAATTGGTGGTACTGGAAGCGATGAAAATGGAGCACAGCATCCGCGCGCCCCACGCCGGGGTGATCAAGGCGCTGTATTGCCAGGAAGGCGAGATGGTCAGCGAAGGCAGTGCACTGGTCGAACTGGAAGACGCGTGAAATGAAGATCGGTCCTACGCATCACGAGGACCGATCCGATCAGAACCTGGCTGTTGCCTGAACCACTACACCGATGATTCGACATTCGTCGGTGTACAAGGCTTTCGGATACGTCGGATTGAGCGGGACCAGATAACGCTGCCCGCCCTCTTCGATGAGCTTGCGGAACGTGGCTTCGGTGCTGTCCGGCCACTGGGCAATGACCAGTTTGCCGGGCACCGCTTCCACCGCCGGGTCCACCAGGATCAGCATGCCTTGCGCAATACTGATACCAGTGGGCGCGGTCATCGCATCACCTGACACTCTCAACCAGAATGCCGGTCCCTGCGCGTGATAATCGGACAACTCAAAGTGCCCTTTCCCATACACCGCGACCTCGCCATCGCGCACTTCGGCAGGTTCGCGCCAGTCACTGACCGGGTAGCGGAAGTACGGATTGTACTTATGTGTCAGAGGGATTTCGTCGTCCGTTGACGCCTGCGGCTCCCGGATTACCAGCGCCACTTCGAGAAACTCAAGGCCCAGCGCCCGCAGGACACGGTTCATGTCTTCGATGCCGGGTTCACGACGTTTGTTGAGCCAGTGGCCAATGCCGCCCTGGGACATCCCGAGGCGCTCGGCGAGTATCTCTTGAGTGATTTTGAGTTCACTCATCTTGGCCTTGACCAATTCAATCCATTTATCCATGTGCGGCACGATACGTGTGTGACTCCGGCCATCAAAACACAAATTGTAGTATTTAAATTATCGTCACAAATACAGTTCGTATTAGGATCAATTCACGGATCTGAATCTAACACGGAGCTTGCCATCGCCATGAACCCACCCGCCAATGACCTGCCAGACATGCAAATCGACACCACCCTCACCTCGCCCCAGGGCTCAGCGGCGGCACAACGCGCGCTGGACTATTACTTGAAACCAGCTATTTCGGAGGAAGTGGCCGAGCCGCGTTTTTTTGATGTGAACCGCAATATCAGCGGCGAAGAGGCGCTGGTCCATGCTTTGGACCTGTTGCGCTGTGCTGCCGCCACCGCGTACGAGTCAGCCAATCACCTGCAAGGCGCGAACCGTGACCTGGCATTTTCGACGGTGCACATGATCGACATGGCCAAGGCAATGGTCGATCGATCACTGGAGGGGTATGCAAACGGCTGAGGTGGAATCGCAAACAAGGAGGACAGGAAAGAATTTTCCTATCGAGCAGGCAAATTCGTTTGACTTGCAAACGAGAATGATTATTATTGCATCAACTGGTCGCGAGATCAGTCGATGGACCAGGTGACCTTAGGTCGGTCTCCTGGACTATCTCCTCATCAGGCTAATCACGGTTTTTGACCCGGCTTTTTGCCGGGTCTTTTTTTGCCAGTTTTTCTGGCTTTGGCTTCAGGCTAATGAAGTCTTCATGTGTCGCAAATTCGATGGCGCGGATGATATCAAAAGAATACCAGTTGGCAAGAGAAGCCCGGCACCATGGGTTCAAACCAGCGACAGGCAGCACTTGAGAGTCAGTCACACAGTCTCTAAGCTGCGGCGGCGTCAAGGAGGACGCCCCCCAACTCCTCGCCCTCTCTCGTGTTCTTCAATACACCGCTATATGTGAGTCCGTTCGTGGCTCTGTCCCGCCGCATAACACGCCGGTTTCAGGGTCGCGCAAGATAATTTGGCCACGCCCGTAACTGGTGAGATCGCTCGCCACCTGAACCTCGTGCCCGCGACGCGCCAGTGCCGCAACCATATCCCGCGAAGCGTCCTGCTCAATGCCCACCTTCATGCCCCCCAACCATTGCCAACGCGGTGCGTCCAGCGCGGCTTGAGGGTTGAGTCCGAAATCCACCAGATTCATGACCATCTGCACATGTCCTTGCGGTTGCATGTAGCCGCCCATGACACCAAAGGGGCCCATCGCTTCACCGTCTTTTGTAAGGAACCCTGGAATGATGGTGTGGAAGGTCTTTTTGCCAGGCGCCAGGCAATTGGAATGCCCGGGATCAAGACTGAACTCTTCACCGCGGTTTTGCAGGGCGATACCGCTGTCGGGCAATACCACGCCGGAGCCAAAGCCGTGATAGTTGCTCTGGATGAACGAAACCATGTTGCCCTCCGCATCGGCGGTGGCCAGATAGACCGTACCACTGGCGTGGGGATCACCCGGCAGGGGCGCCACGGCCTGCTCACCAATCCGCGCCCGGCGATGAGCGCAATAGTGGTCGCTAAGCAAATCGTCCGCCGCCACCCGCATGTGCTCCGGATCGGTGATGTAGTGCAAACCATCGCTGTAGGCAAGTTTCATGGCCTCAAGTTGACGATGCCAGGTCTGCTGGCTGTCGCGATGATCGAAGTCAAAGCCCTCGAGAATCTTCAACGCCATCAACGCCACGAGTCCCTGACCGCTCGGTGGAATCTCCCAGACGTCGACACCACGATAGTTAACCTTGATCGGCTCAACCCACTGAGCGCGGTAGTCCTGCAAATCACTGGCGCGCAGATAGCCGCCCGTGGCCCGCGAATGCTCATCCAGCCTCTGCGCCAGCGCGCCACGGTAAATACTTTCGCACTCGGTGGCGGCCAATTCGCTCAAGGTCCGTGCCTGGGCCGGGTTACGGAACAGTTCGCCGGCGCGGGGGGCACGGCCTTCGATCAGGAAGGTCTCGAACCAGCTCTCGAGCACGTCGCTACGGTCGGAAGTGAAATCCTCCAGCGCGGTTTGCCACTGCAAGGCGACCACTGGCGAAACGGGAAATCCGTCCCGCGCCAGACTGATCGCCGGCTGCAGCAAGTCCGCAAAGGGCAGACGACCGAAACGCCGGGACAATTGCGCCCAGGCCGACGGGCAGCCAGGAACAGTGACAGGCGTCCAGCCATGCAGCGGCATTTTTTCATGGCCGGCCGCTTTCACTGCCTCAATGCTCAGGGCTTGCGGAGCGGCGCCGTTGGCAGCCAAGCCATGCAGTTTGTCTTGGGTCCAGACCAAGGCAAAAGCGTCACCACCAATACCACAACCGGTGGGCTCGACCACCGTCAATGCTGCTGCCGTGGCGATGGCCGCATCGATGGCATTGCCGCCGCGACGCATCATTTCAATCCCGGCTTCGGCGGCCAGTGGCTGAGAGGCGGCGACCATGCCGCGCTTGGCGAAAACGCTTTGACGTTGTGAGGTATAGGGATACTCATGGGCAGAAAACTTGAACATGGCAGGACTCACACAAAAGTAATGTTCATAAAAATCTGTAGGAGCGAGCCTGCTCGCTCCTACAGCACGCGGCTGAGGAACGCCCGGGTACGGGCATGGCGGGGTTGGCTGAAGATCTGTTCGGGTGGACCCTGCTCGATCAGTTCGCCTTGATCGAGGACCACCACCCGATCGGCCACTTCGCGAGCAAAACCCATTTCGTGGGTGACCACGACCATGGTCATGCCCTCCTCGGCCAGTTCCTTCATGACTTGCAGCACTTCACCCACCGTCTCCGGGTCAAGGGCGCTGGTGGGCTCGTCGAACAACATCGCCAGGGGTTTCATGGCCAGCGCCCGGGCGATGGCCACCCGCTGCTGCTGCCCACCGGACAGCATCGAAGGGTAGTGATCCGCCTTCTCGGCCAGCCCGACCCGCTTGAGCAACGCCCGCGCCTGCTCCACCGCTGCCGCGCGAGGCACGCCGAGCACATGGATGGGCGCCTCGATGATGTTTTCCAGGGCCGTCATGTGCGGGAACAGATTGAAGCGCTGAAACACCATGCCGATGTCCCGGCGCTGACGCGCAATGTTGCGCTCCGAGTCCCGGACCAGGCTGCCATCGGCACGGGTGCGGTAACCCATGGGCTGGCCGCTGACACGGATTTGCCCGGACTGAATGTCCTCCAGCAGATTGATGCAGCGAATAAAGGTGGTTTTGCCCGAACCGGAGGCGCCGATCAGCACCACCACTTCACCCCGCTTCACTTGCAGCGAAATGCCCTTGAGAATTTCCAGGTCACCAAACGACTTGTGAATATCCAGCGCTTCGATGACCAGCTCTTCACTCATGTGTGCCATCTCAACGCCCTCTCAACAGTTTCATGGTGTTGCGACCGAACATTCGGCTGGCGGCCGGAGCCGGACGATCGGATTGGCCGAAACGCGCCTCGAGCCAGCGCTGGAAAAAGCCCCAGAGCGTGGTCAATGCCAGGAAGTAAATGGCAACAACCAGATACAACTCGAACACCCGGAAGGTCGCCGAGGTCACCATTTGCGTACTGAGCAACAACTCCTGCACGCCGATCACGCTGACCAGCGTGGTGTTTTTCAACATCACGTTGAACTCGTTGCCCAGCGGCGGAACGATGACCCGGAAGGCCTGGGGCAGCACGATACGGCGCATCAACCTGGGGAACGTCATGCCCAGGGACCGTCCGGCTTCGTACTGCCCCTTGTCCACCGCACCGATGCCGGCCCGAATGATCTCGGCCATATACGCGCCTTCGTTGAGGCCCAGGGCGATGATCGCGGCCTGAATGTTGCCCGGCACGATGAACCAGCCGAGGTCCAGGTCTTCGAAGCGGAAAATGCCACCGGCCGCCAATGCCGTGTACAGAAACACGATCTGCACCAGCAGCGGCGTGCCGCGCATCAGCCAGACATAAAAGCGCACCGGGTATTGCAACAGCGGGTTACTCGACAGTTTCATCAACGCCGCGATCAACCCCAGCACACAGCCGAGCAACATCGCCGACACACTGATCAGGCACGTCAGCCACAACCCCGTCAGGTAGACATCACTGGGCTGTAACAGGTATTGCCAGAACACATCCCAATTGAAGTTCATCAGGTTCGTCCTCAGTCCAGTTTGTCGCTGCTGACATGCCATTTACTGAGGAGCGCTTCGTAACTTCCGTCGGCACGCATGCCTTGCAAGACTTCGGTCAATGCGACAGTCAATTGCGGATCACTTTTGCGCACACCGAAACCGGTCAGGATGCGGTTGAAAGCAGGCACCGCTGATTGAAACAAGTCAGGGGCCAGTTGCTGGTAATGACCGGCAGACTCGACCGTGGTGCCGAAAGCGTCCACCTGGTTGATGCGCAAGGCCTGGAATGCATCGGCGTCGACGTTGTAGACCACCAGCTTCATCGGTGCCTTGCCGGCCGCTTCGAGTTTTTCGTTCTCTTTGCCCAGCAGCACGCGGATGGTTGAACCATTACTGACCGCGACCTTGAGCCCCGATAAATCTTCCAGCGTGTTCACTGATTTCGGATTGCCTTTGGGCACCACGATGGACTGGCTGGAATACATGAAGTTGACGATGTCGATCACCTCACGGCGTTCGGGCTTGTCGAACAGTTGATCGACGATCATGTCGCACTGTTGCGCCAACAGCGCCGGGATCAGCCCGGCGAATGGAGAGATCCGCCATTCGACTTTTTTGTCACCCAGGCGCTGGGCAATCGCCTCGCCCATATCCACCTGAAGGCCGACCGGTTTTTGCTTCAGATCAAACGACACCAGCGGTGGCGAATCCATGCCGGAGCAATAGACGATTTTCTCGCTCTTGCTTAATCGCTCGGGAAGTTCAGGAGTCGCCAGCGCCCATTGCGAGCAGAGGCTTAAGGAAAGGACAGCAGCTAACGCGCAAGGCTTGTGCATGGCAATACTCCAGGTGGCTGCAACGAATGTCCGGTAGGAGCTGCCGCAGGCTGCGAT
>NZ_JBFULI010000100.1:0-8196 GCF_056400405.1 Pseudomonas sp. P5_B3
TCTGCGCCAAACGCGTCATTGGCGCTGCCAATGGTTGCGCCGGCCGCTTCATAGGCACTGTCGACAACGCTGGCATTGACGCCGGCGCCGCTTTGTACAGTGACCTTATGACCCTGGCTGATCAGCTTCTTGATGGTTTCCGGGGTTGCGGCAACCCGTGTTTCACCGGTCTGGGTTTCGAGAGGAACACCAATGTGCACGTCAAATCTCCTGCGTGATCTTGTTGAGTAAACCCAGGCACTACGGATGAATGGGGGTGGCAAGGACGGCCGATCAGCACGATTGCGCCAAATCGGAACGATCAATCATTCGAACACTGGCAAAAGTCGATTCGTTTCGAGCCTGGTCGAGCGCTGTCAGCGGTCTGGTCGATGACTGCTGCGTAGTCGCAAGCGTTGCCGGTTTGTGACTCATTTCAGAGCCGCAACGCTCGTCGCTGGGTGGAACACCAAAGTACTCGCGATAGCATTTGGAAAAGTGGGGTGTGGACACGAAACCGCATACATACGCCAACTCAATGATCGACAATGATGTTTGCTTAAGCAGTTGTCGCGCTCGAACAAGACGTAACCTCATGTAGTAGCGTGACGGCGTACAGTGAAGGTATTTCTGAAATAGCCGCTCTAGCTGTCGACGCGACAGATCAACGTATTGTGCAAGGTTATCCAGGTCGAGCGGTTCCTCGAGGTTGGCCTCCATCAACGCAACGATCTCCTGCAGCTTGGGCTGATGAGTTCCCAACACGTGCTTGAGCGGAACGCGCTGATGGTCCTGTTCGTTGCGGATGCGCTCGTAGACAAACATCTCAGAGATGGCAGCCGATAATTCACGACCATGATCGCGACCGATCAGATGCAACATCATGTCCATAGGGGCCGTTCCGCCGGAGCTTGTGAAGCGGTTTCGGTCGAGGGTGAACAGACTCGAACTGATGCTGACCCGCGGAAAAGCTTCTTGCATGGCGGCCAGAAACTCCCAGTGCACACTGCACTCATAACCGTCGAGCAGCCCGGCTTTGGCCAGTGCCCAACTGCCCGTGCACACGCCTCCCAGCCGTCTGGATTGACGCGCCAGGGCTTGCAGCCAGGTAATGTGCTCGCGGGTAATCACGCTCTGGATTCCAACACCGCCGCACACGATTACAGTGTCCACCACCAATGGATTGCTCCACGAAGCATCCGGGGTGATCGGCACGCCATCACTGGCCCAGACAGGCTCACCACCGGGGCTGAACGTATGCCAGCGATACAGCTGTTGTCCCGACAACTGATTGGCCATGCGCAGGGGCTCTACGGCTGACGCCAGGGAAATCAACGTGAACTTGTCCAGTAGCAGAAAACCAACTGATTTTGTAGGGGTACTGTCGGGCACGGTGGATTTCGATGACATCGGGGGTCATGCCCTCACAAAGAGCGATTACGGACTGAGACACAGGAGCTTGTAATACCCCCAGCCTTGGCGCGCGGGGGGTATCAGGTTCGGCGCAAATACCTCCCTGGTTTTATCCCACCGACGTCGCCCTTGCATCCCGCGCAGGTTGACGCGATGTCACAAGACCGATAAAGGAAATCGCCAGCGCCAGTCCAATGGTCGAGCTCACTTCGCTACGGTGTTCCGGGGTGATCATCATCACCGCCAACGCTGCGCAAATGAACGCGATCACCAGCCATGTGAGCCAAGGGAACAGCCACATGCGAAAGGCCAGTTCGACATTCTGCCGACGTAGCATCCGGCGCATACGCAGCTGCGACACCGCAATGGCCAGGTACACCAGCAAGGCAATCGCACCGGAGCTGGCCAGCAGGAAGTCAAACAGCCCGGCGGGCATGAAGTAGCTCCACACGGTGATCGCTGCACCCAGCACGGTGCTGGCGATGACGGCTGCCCGCGGCACGCCTTCAGAGGAGGTCGCCTTCAGCGCCTTCGGCGCATCGCCACGACGGCCCAGCGAGTACAGCATGCGCGAGGCAATGTAGATCGAGGAGTTCATGCAGCTGGCCACAGCGATCAGTACTACGACGTCCACCATGAACTTGGCATGGGGAATGTTCATGATTTCCAGTGCGCGCTGGTAAGAACCTACCGAGGCCAACAGAGGATCGTTCCAGGGCACCACGGAGATGACCACGAAAATCGACAACAGGTAGAACACGCCGATGCGCCAAATCACCGAACGCGTGGCCTTGGCAATGTTCTGCGACGGGTTGTCGGATTCGGCGGCGGCGATGGTGACCGCTTCAGTACCAATGAAGCTGAACATGATGGTGATGAACGCGCCGACTACCGCCGACAGGCCGTTGGGGGCGAATCCGCCATGCTCGGCCATCAGTCCGCTCAGTCCGCTGACTTCCCGATCGGGCACCCAGCCCATCAGCACGGCAAAACCCACGCCGATGAAGCCGATGATCGCCACCACCTTGGCCATGGCGAACCAGAATTCGAATTCGCCGTACTTGGAGACACTGAACAGATTGGTGATCACCAACGCAATGATCGACACCAGGGCGAACAGCCAGGCATCGATCTGGGGAAACCACTGGTTCAACACATGGCCGGCGGCCAGTGCTTCGATAGGGATCACCAGCACCCAGAACCACCAGTAGAGCCAACCGATGGTAAAGCCCGCCCAACGTCCGATGGCCTGGTCGGCATAGGTGGAGAACGAACCGGTGTCCGGGTTGGCCACCGCCATTTCACCGAGCATGCGCATGACCAGAACGACGAGCAGGCCGGAGAAGAGATAGGCCAGGAGGACGGCCGGCCCGGCAGCTGCAATGGCATGTCCTGAGCCAACGAACAAACCGGCGCCGATGATACCGGCGATTGACAGCATTGTGACGTGACGAGGCTTGAAGCCCTGCGCCAATTGGCCACTCGAATCCTTGGAGTTCGGGCTAATCATTGGTTTTTTTTTCTCTACTGATCGACATTTAAGCGAATTGATAGGGGCACAGATCATCATCATTGTTGCCTGCCGGGCTTCCTGAAGGAGGCACCCTTCAAACGCTGCAGTTCTTATCAAACCCATCATCGCGATGTGGTTATTTCGATAAAAAGATGCGCCACCTTACCCGGCTTGTCCGATGATTCAATTACCTGATCACGCCACCTCCGTGTCTGATATCGACATATGAATACATTGTGTTCGCGGTTAAAACCAGTCAGTCACTAAGTGGCCAAAGGCAGTCATCTCCTGTTCGTTGAGAGTTCTTTTAATAAAGTAGCGTCGATCCTCGTGTTGGCGCCGATGCCGAATACACCCAGTTGCCGAGATGTCACTGACCCAGTCTGATTCCTCACAAATCGATGCCTGTGCTGGAATTGAGCTGATTTGGAGGTGGGTCGGTCTTGCGTCGGCACGTGGTTCAATTCGGCATCGGCGTCAACAAGGGCGTTTATTTCCACCAATACTCGATCTGAACCCCTACGTTGGAGCCTTGCAAGTCTGTACCAAACGCACCGGTATCAGACAGAGCCGATCCCGGAGATTGCAAGCTGGCGGCGCGTTGCGCAGCCTTGTTCCAGGTAGCGTAGGTGTAATACAGACGAAATTCCGGCCTGTCCCAGAATCCCGGGCCCTTCGGTGACCAAGTCGGCGCGATGGTGTACTTAGTGAGTTTTCGGGTACCGTCTGCGGCTTCAACCTGGTCGCGCCCAACTTCGGTGATCAACTTGAACTGATCCGTGAACGCATAAATTGGCCGAACACCAATGGATAACCAGTTCTGATCATCACCTTCAGGGCGCGTGTCTTTTTGATAGACCAGTTCAACTTGACCACTGAAAGCATGAGTCAACTGCCAATCGAAAAACTCCACGAGCCTCCAGCTCTTGTTGCTCTCATCCAGCGTGGTATCACCGGTGTAGCCCAATGCGGTGCCTGGCCCTCGGCCGTATTGAACAGCGAACTTGTTGACTCCGCCCAGAAACGCAACCTGCTTGTGCTGGGCAACCACCGACCAGCCCTGATGAGCATCCTCACGGCTCGGCTTGTCCAGATAACTGACGCCCAGTTGAACCTCGCCACCGGGATTTGTGTTGAATCCGCTGACGGTCACATCATGCCGGGTAACGAAATCCTTTTGGAAGACGTTGTCCTTGCGTGAGAGCACGTAGCTGTATTTCAGATCTCCCAATGCGACCTGGTCGAACCCAAAGCCCGTTGAGCTTTGGTTCCAGTAGAAGTAGTCGGAAATATTGATGTCGTTTCGGTTGTAGTAACGACGGCCCGCCCAGAAAGAACCGCCATTCAATGCCGGCATCTTGCTCCACTCTGCGTAGAGCTGACTCATCCGCGTATAGCCGTGCTCTCCGTCAAATTTGGGGGCATGGCCATACTCGTTGTTAAACTGTGCCATGCCTTCAACGCTAAGCGTTGAGCCGTCGTCCAGTGAAAGCAGATCCTGGCGCAAATCCAGCTCCAGATACTGCTCACATTCGTTGCCAAGGCGATATTTAGACTGCGCGCCGGGTAGCTGAAAACACGACTGTGTCCCTCCTTGAGTCGAATCTCCTACTCCGGTTCTGTAGTAGCCGCTGAAGTCTGTTGAATACGCATCAACGGGCAGAAAACCGGCAGCAAAAGACGCACCCAGAACTGCACTGAGAGTTTTAACGTTCATTCATGACACCTTTTGTTTTTTATATTTATTGGACAAGGTCAATAATGCGAGCTAGCACGCTAGCTCCACACACAAGTTCCCGAACGGGAAATAAGTTAAATCGAATAGAGAACGCACCGTATCGCCTGAGCCAAAGCATGAGAAAAATCCATGCAGTGCCAGGCGGAGTGACGAGGGTAAGCAAGCGATTACTTAACCAATAAGTTAGTTAGCCCTCCTTAAGTTTTAGCCTTTGGAGTGTATTTTCAGGCCATGCACTTGGAAGCCCAAACTACCTTAACCACGATGACGTCCTCGGAAGAAATCTATAAGGCCTTGCGTCGAGGAATCATCTGCCGGTTCCGCGTCATAGCGAGTCAGAAGGTTGTAGACGCTGTTGCCTAGCTCCTTGCCCAGTTCCACGCCCCATTGATCAAACGAATTGACTCCCCAAATGACACCCTGGACAAAGACCTTGTGTTCATAAAGGGCGATCAGCGCCCCAAGGCTATGTGGATTGATGATCTCAAGAGCAACGGTATTGCTTGGGCGGTTTCCGGGGATCACCTTATGCGGCGCCAGTCGTTCGATCTCACCGGATGAAAGGCCTTTGGCTTTTAGCTCTGCCTCAGCTTCAGCGCGGTTTTTGCCTCGCATCAGCGCTTGGCTTTGAGACAAACAATTGGCGTACAGCCATTCCTGATGGTCAGCCACTGGGTTGTGGCTGACCACAGGCACAATGAAGTCAGCTGGAATTAGAGGTGTCCCTTGATGCAACAATTGGTGGTAAGCGTGCTGTCCGTTACATCCCACGCCACCCCAGATTACCGGGCCTGTGGTGTAGGAGACTGGCGTGCCGTCATGACGAACACTTTTGCCATTGGACTCCATGTCCATCTGCTGCAGATGTTTAACGAAGTTGCGCAGGTTATGGTCATAGGGCAAGAACGCATAGCTTTGCGCACCCCAAAAGTTGTGATACCAAACGCCAAGTACCGCTAAAAGAACGGGAAGGTTCTGTTCCAATGGTTCATTCAGGAAATGTTGATCCATAGCGTACGCGCCGGACAGCAGTTCCTTGAAGTTGGCGATGCCAATGGCCAGAGCAATCGGCAGGCCAATTGCCGACCATAGTGAGTAACGGCCACCGACCCAGTCCCACATAGGAAAAATGTTTGCTTCACGGATGCCGAAATCCAGCGCGGCTTGACGATTACTCGTCACCGCAATGAAGTGGCGATATAGCTTCTCTTCCGTCCCGCCCTTGGCCAGGTACCAGCTTCTACAAGCTTGCGCGTTCTTCAACGTTTCAAGGGTACCGAAGGTTTTGCTGGAGATGATGAACAGCGTTGTTTCTACGTTCAGATCGGCCGTAACCTCTCGGAATTCATTGCCGTCGATGTTAGCCAGGTAATGGCACCGCACCCCATGCCGAGCGAAGGGCGCGAGTGCTTCAGAGACAAGCTCAGGGCCCAGAAATGAGCCACCAATACCAATATTTACGACATCAGTGATGACCTTATCGTTGTAACCACGCCAAAGATGACTATGGATACGACTCACAACGTCAGTCATCTGCGCCAGGGCACCATGCACATCGCGCATCAAATTGCGGTCATCGACCATCAAGGGTTCCCCCACTGGTCGCCGCAGCGCGGTATGCAGCACAGGACGCCCCTCGGAACAGTTGATTTTTTCTCCACTGAACATGGCATGCGCTGCCTGCTCCACGCCAGCCTCGCGAGCAAGGTTTACAAGCAATGAACGCGTCTCGTGAGTGATCAGGTTTTTGGAGTAATCCAGAAACAGCCCGCAGCCCGCCAGGGAAAAGTCCTGAAAGCGTTTACTGTCATCTCGAAAGGCATCGCGCATACTAAAGTTTTTCATGCTCTCCCGATGGTCGAGCAGATTGCGCCATGCCGGCAATGCAGTCACATCACTCGTTTTGTTGTAGTTATTCATGCCCAGTCCCTCTTTGCCAATACGGCCTGCGCCGTCTGAACCAACGATTCTAATGTGGAGGTTTTTTGCTTTCGCGAACGCACAAGTGCCCAGCAGCGATACGCGCTACAGTTTTAGTGACTACCCTTTATCGGACTGCGCCCACCAGATCGGCGCGCCCATGCAAACATGCACGACAAATAAAAACGAGCTACTGATCGTTCAGTTTAAAAGTTACTCAGGCGGCTGGACTTGGAAAAACAATTGCAATAATTCACGTCCGCAACCGCCAGATCATCAGGATAAATGCCTGAGTACTATTATTTGGGAAAGCCGCAAGAGTCTCGCTGAATTAAAGAGGGTTTCAATCGAAGCGTCTGGCATCGTCCTTCCGGTTGCTTGATACGCTTCAATAGAAGCTTCACCGCCTGTGCTCCAAGTTCCTCGAGAGGTTGCGCCATAACGGTCAGTCGGGGGCTAAAAGCATCCGCCCAATCGAAATCGTCAAAGCCGACCAGCGCGATGTCCTTCGGCACTTCAAGCCCTGCTGCACGCAGGGCCTGCATAGCACCAATGGTCATCAGGTTGTTGGCAGTCATGATGGCGGTCGGCGGCTGCTCCAGCGCCAATAAACGGCGAGTCGCTTCCATGGCCGGCGCAATCGCCGATTCACCACAGCAAACCAATTGCTCATCGTAGGCAATGCCTGCGTCAGCCAAGGCCGCACGGTAACCGTCAATTCGTTCAAGAGAAGAAGACTGGGTCAATCGTCCGGAGACCATCCCGATACGCCGATGTCCAAGTTTAATCAAGTGTGCAATCAACTCTTGAGAGGATTGCTTATTCTCTACCCCCACCTGATCGAAAGACGTCGACAGAAGTCGGTCGATGAGAACCGTGGGTATTTTGTTGGCCTTTAAGTAATTAAATACTCTATTTTCTGGATCATATTCCGAGGCCAGTACAATGCCGTCAACCCGTCTTTCATGCAGCGCTTTGATCGCTTTAAGCTCTTGTTCGGGATCTTTTTGCGTATTGACCAGAATCATCATCAAGCCGTTTTTCGCACATGCCGCTTCGATGGCACGTACTGTTTCACTGAAGTAATAGTTTGACAGCGTAGCAATCGCTACCCCTATAGCACCTGAAGAGGAGCGTGCCAGAGACCGAGCGAGCGAGTTTCGAATATAGCCTACGGACTCTACAGCCTGATTCACGCTACGAACGGTGTCCGGATGTACTTTGCGAGTACCGTTGAGTACATGGGATACCGTAGACATTGATACGTTTGCGGCCCGCGCGACATCACTCATCTTTGCGCCCACTGTGTACCACTCCTTTCTCACGTGAATTCATGGATAGCGCCGGGACCATGCCCGGCAGTAAGCCATTGTAAAGCTCACGACGAGAAAATGTGTCGCAAGCTCCAGGAATCGGTGCAAGGACAGGCGCGCAATATCGAGGAAGACCCAGCGAGGTGCGCTGCGCACCGATAGCGGGTGAGGCGAGACGATGGAATCCGCTATGCAGCATAGCCGGGCACTCCTTTTTTATTATTTTTACGACCACGTAGCGGACCGTTAACGGGACGCAGGGACGCTGTCGAAAAAAGCATAGCCGAGACGAAAGCGCTTGCGCAAGCGCTTTCCTAGGT
>NZ_JBFULI010000101.1:0-6801 GCF_056400405.1 Pseudomonas sp. P5_B3
TAATAGTATTGGGCAGTCAGGTTTTTTGTGATTTTCCAATCACCGCCTGCGAAGTCAAACTTATTACTTTCCATGGTGCCACCACTGACAGCCAGCCCTGTCGCGTCGGTAGAGCCTCGACCGGTAGCATGCTCAATCTGTCCTGCAACGAAGGTCACATTTTCGAACTCATGTGAAGTGACTTGAGCACCTTCAAAGGTTTGCGGCAAAACGCGGCCATCGCTATATACCAAGATCGGCAACTTAGGTAGCAACGTACCATAACGAAGTTCTGTTTTCGATAATCGTACTTTCCCTGTCAAACCCAAGCRACTCCACTCATCTACGGCCCTGTCGTCGCTATCACTTGGGATCATAGAACTTCCTACATGGCGCCCCTTCCCGCTGTCCAAGCGTACTCCCATTAGCCCCAACGCATCCAAGCCGACACCAATTGTTCCGTCAGTAAATCCTGACTTGTAATCGAGCATGAACCCTTGGGCCCATTCCTCTGTTTTCGACGGGGCCGCCGTGCCATCACGGTTGTCGTTATTATAATATAAATTTCTGAATCCTAGATTTGCTTTGCTGTCCGAAAGAAAATCGGCATAGGCAGTAGTGCATAAGGCGATACCCGCAATACCGCCAGCCACTGTTACAGAAACGCAATGCTTACTCATAGAAGATATCCCTTATTTTTATTAGCAACAAAGTTTTGTATGGGTGCTTTTCTAGTTTTTCTGGACAGCAAATCCTACGCGGCCACACTTATTATCAAGAGAAATAACATTTGCATGCCATAACTATCTACCGCAAAGGATCGATAAGCCTTTTTAACAATTGCTCTAAAATTAATTAAACCGACACCCTCCTGAAATCAGCAAGAACTTCGTTAAGGTAGCTCAAAAACCTGCCTGCTTCGGCACCATCTACCACTCGATGATCCCAGGAAAGTGAAAGCGGCATTATCAATCTAGGAATGACTCGTCCTTCATTCGCGGTACCTACCCAAACAGGCTGGAGACGAGCCTTACCAACACCAAGTATTGCTACCTCGGGGGCGTTGATAATCGGAGTAAAATGCGTCCCACCAATTCCACCAAGTGAGGAAACCGAAAAACATCCGCCCTGCATGTGTGTCGACTTCAGCTTTCCTTCTCTTGCCAGAGATGCGAGTTCAGCCATTTCAGTGGCGATTTGCATCACGCCTTTTTGGTCTGCATCGCGAATCACAGGCACTACTAAACCACTCGGAGTATCGGCGGCAAACCCTAAATGGAGGTACTGTTTGAGAATTAGGTTATCCCCGTCCAATGAGGCATTGAAATTGGGGAATTTCTTCAGCGCTGCCGCGCATGCCTTCAAAATAAACGCCAACAAGCTCACTTTCGCGTTCTGCCCCCGACGCTCTGCATTGAGCTGTTGGCGAAGGTTCTCGAGTTCGGTTACATCAACGTCATCATGATTGGTAACATGAGGAATACGTACCCAGTTTCGATGAAGGTTCGCACCTGACAATTTACGGATGCGAGATAAGGGTTGAATTTCAATCGCCCCAAACTTACTAAAATCTACCGCCGGCCAAGGCAACAGCCCCAGGCTGTCACCGGCGGCCTCAGACTTTGTAGAAACTATAGATTTAACATGTTTCAGAACATCTTCTCGCGTAACACGTCCGCGTATTCCCTGCCCGTTAACGCAAGAAATTTCTACCCCCAGTTCTCGAGCAAACTTACGCACTGCTGGACCCGCATGGCCCGACTTTAGAGCGTCCTTCTCGATAGGTTGAGGCTGCGGGGTCGCTACAGTTGGACTTGTTTCAACTGGTGCCTGCGTTTCTGTCACAACTGGAAAAACAGGAGTGGAGTCCTTAATTTTCAACGGCGCGACCTCACTAGCAATCGCCACCTCACTTTCAAAATTTTCTTGCGCCAGTTTTAAAAGCAGTGAACCGAACGAAACCTTATCGCCCAACACAACCGCCAGTGACTCAACAACTCCTGCGACTGGGGCAGGGATATCAATCAGTGCTTTGTCCGACTCCAGCGATAACATGGGCTGGTCTTTTTCGATGCGGTCTCCCACATTGATCAAAATATCAACTACCGGTACATCCTTATAATCACCGATGTCCGGTACGGTCACTTCTAAAATGGACATGAGGGTACTACCTAAACAATAAGTGCACGGGAATCGGCCTTGCACGCAAGGCCGAAGTAAAGGAATAACCGATTAACACTGCCACGGAGCAATAGACGGACTGCCCTCACTGCGATAACGGCTCAATGCCTGACGCCAGATTGTGGAATCCAACGATTCCTCATCCACCAACGACTTAAGCGCCGCAATCACGATGGAATGGCGATCCACTTCGAAAAACTCCCTCAACGCCTGACGTGTGTCACTGCGACCGAACCCGTCGGTACCCAAAGTCACATAGCGGCTTGGAACGAAACCACGGATCAGTTCTGGCAGCGCACGAACGTAGTCAGTCGCGGCAATTACAGGTCCTTGGGTTTGATCCAGCATTCGCGTGATGTAAGGCGTTTTCGGCTCACCGCCAAAACGTTCGGTACGTTCCAGGGCGATTGCTTCGCGATGCAGCTCGGTATAACTGGTTACGCTCCACACTGCTGCCTGAATGCCCCAGTCATCAGCGAGCAATTGGCGAGCTGCCTGGACTTCGCCAAGAATTGCTCCAGAACCCAGCAACTGAACCTGAGCGTGGCTGTCACCTTCGAGACGGTAAGCCCCTGCCAAGATCCCATCTCTAATCGCTGTCAGATCATCGGAGGGAACGGACGGTTGGGCCGTGTTTTCGTTCATCACCGTCAGGTAATAGAAAACATCGACCTGACGCTCGAACATTTCGCGCATCCCTTCATCGAGAATGACGGCCAACTCATAAGCGATGCCAGGGTCGTAAGCTCGACAATTGGGAATGGTCGATGCGGCAAGGTGGCTGGTGCCGTCCTGATGTTGCAAGCCTTCACCACCAAGTGTGGTTTTACCGGAGGTGGCACCGACTAGGAAGCCACGTGCGCGCTGATCGGCTGCAGCCCAAATAATATCGCCGACACGCTGGAACCCGAACATTGAATAGTAGATGTAGAACGGCATCATCGGCACGTCATGCACACTATAAGACGTCGCTGCCGCAATCCAAGAAGACAAAGCCGCAGCTTCGGAGATGCCTTCTTCGAGAATCTGCCCGTCCGATGCTTCTCGATAGTAAAGAACCGAGCCCATGTCTTCAGGTTCGTACAGCTGTCCGGAAGGCGCATAAATGCCGATTTGCCGGAACATGTTGGCCATACCAAACGTGCGCGCCTCATCAGCCACAATAGGGACAACACGAGGTCCGAGTTGCTTGTCCTTAAGCAGTGCAGTGAACATTCTCACCAGCGCCATTGTGGTGGACATTTCCTTGCCCTCGGCTTTCAGCGCAAATCCGGCCCAACCTTCCAACTCCGGAATCTGCAGAGAAATTGAAGACTTTTGGCGACGACGTGGCAGGTAACCACCCAACTCAGCGCGTCTAGCATGCATATACTGCATTTCTGGACTGTTTTCCGCCGGGCGATAGAACGCGACATTGTCTACATCCTCATCGCTAATAGGCAGGCGGAAACGATCACGGAAAACCTTGAGGTCTTCAGTATCGAGCTTCTTCTGCTGGTGGGTGGTCATGCGTCCTTGGCCGCTAGTCCCCATACCAAAACCTTTCATCGTTTTAGCCAGGATTACTGTAGGTTGGCCTTTGTGCGTGYGGGCAGCTGCATAAGCGGCATGCAGCTTACGCACGTCATGGCCACCGCGGCGCAGTACATCAATATCGGCATCGCTCAAATGTGTAGCGAGCGCCGCCAGTTCAGGATTTTGATTGAAAAAACGCTCGCGGTTATAGCTTCCATCATTCGCCGAAAAGGTCTGGAACTGACCGTCAACCGTATTGGCGAACGCTCGTAGCAATGCATTGCTTTTATCCCGTGCAAACAAGGCATCCCAATCAGACCCCCAGACGACCTTGATCACATTCCAGCCGGCTCCGTCGAACAGAGCTTCCAACTCATCAATGATTCGGCCATTGCCACGCWCTGGACCGTCGAGTCGTTGTAAATTGCAGTTGATTACGAAGGTCAGATTGTCGAGTTTCTCTCGCGCTGCGAGCGACAATGCCCCAATGGATTCCGGCTCATCCATTTCACCGTCACCGAAGAAGCCCCAAACATGACGGTCGCTGCTTTCCAGGAGGCTTCGGTTTTCCAGATAACGCATGAAACGCGCCTGGAAGATCGAATTAATTGGCCCGATACCCATTGAACCTGTAGGAAACTGCCAGAAGTCAGGCATCAACCAAGGGTGAGGATAGGAACAGAGTCCCGGGCCTTTGATTTCCTGGCGATAATTGCCCACCTGCTCTTCGCTCAGATAGCCCTCAAGAAAAGCTCGGGCGTAAACACCGGGTGCTGAATGAGGTTGAAAGTAAACCAGGTCGCCTTTTTGTTGTTCGGAGTCAGCGCGGAAAAAGTGATTGAACCCGACCTCAAAAAGATCAGCCGCTGATGCATAACTGGCGATATGGCCACCTAATTCACCATAGGCACGGTTGGCACGAACGACCATCGCCAAAGCATTCCAGCGCAATGCAGCACTGATCTTTTCTTCAATACCCAGATCGCCGGGATATGCCGGTTGCTGCTCCACCTCAATGGTATTGCAGTATGGCGTGACGCGGGTTCGCGATGATTTCACACCTCGCGACCGGGCGAATTCGGCCACGCGATCGAACAAATATTGCGCACGTTCGGCACCCGCTTCACGAGCAACCGAGTCAATAGCATCCAGCCACTCAGCGGTTTCCTGAGGATCAGTATCTTCGCTAACTGGGCCGTAAGCATTGAAAATATGAAGAGGGAGGCGCGTATTCATCTCTTGTTCTCTCTATTTAAAGTTCAGGACGCAAACCGCTCTGACGGAGGAATTTAATTTGCCTTGCGTAACTCTACTACTTAGATCGCTCACAAAGACTTTCAGTTTTTTTGCTCTTTAGCATTATTCAAAGTGCCAAAGCCCAACCCTAATGAAATTACCTTCCCTAAAAGCGCCTCCTAATATCGTTTTAATATTTACATTTATTTTTCTTTTCATGTCGTTATGAAAGAAATTAAAAGCTAGTACTGTAGAATTTTATTAAGAAAATTCTGAGCGCGCTCAGAACGAGAACTGATATCGCCAAAAAAATCCTCTTTTTGGCAATCTTCTATAATCAGCCCCTGGTCCATGAATATCACTCGATCAGCGACCTTTCGCGCAAAACCCATTTCGTGAGTAACGCACATCATTGTCATACCTTCGTTAGCGAGTTGAACCATTACGTCCAATACTTCGTTTACCATTTCTGGATCTAAAGCAGATGTAGGTTCATCGAACAGCATCACAACTGGGTCCATGGCAAGTGCTCGGGCAATAGCTACCCGTTGTTGCTGCCCACCAGACAATTGTCCTGGGTACTTATGCGCATGAGCGGCAAGCCCTACACGCTCAAGTAGCTTCAACCCATTTTCGATGGCTTCTTTTTTACTTCTGCCCAGCACTTTGATTTGTGCAATTGTCAGGTTCTCGGTAATGGACAGGTGTGGAAACAACTCAAAGTGCTGGAAAACCATACCAACCCGTGAGCGCAATTTCGGAAGATCGGTTTTTGTATCGGCGATTGAAACACCATCGACGGTAATATCACCTTCCTGAAACTGCTCAAGTGCGTTTACACATTTAATTAATGTGGACTTCCCGGACCCGGAAGGGCCGCATACCACCACCACCTCACCTTTTTTCACCGTAGTGCTGCAATTAGTGAGCACCTGAAAGTTCCCATACCATTTACTTATATTTTGTATGGAAATCATTTGATTAGCTATTACATCTGATTTGCTAGATACGGGGCCGCAGTCTGTTGGTACTTCCAAACTTCTGTCCCATTTGTTGACGCTCTTGACGGAAATCATACGGCTAACCTTTTCTGCAGAAGTTTGACCAATTGAGAGGCAATAAAACTGAAGCTGAAGTAGACCAATCCGGCAAAAATCAGCAATTCGTTAGGCTGCCCAATAATGTCGCCGCGGGAGCGTGCAGCATTGAGGAAGTCCATTAGGCCAACTGTGTATACCAAGGACGTATCTTGGAAAAGAATTACACTCTGTTGCAGTAACAGCGGCATCATTTTGCGGAAGGCTTGAGGCAAAATAATCAGTCGCATGCTTTGAAGGTAAGTCATGCCAAGAGCCTGCGCCGCCCCCTTTTGGCCCTGCGAGATCGATTGCACACCTGCTCGTACAATTTCGCAGAAGTACACGGCCTCAAACATCACAAAGGCTACTACACAGGACGTGAATGCCCCGATGGGCGTATCTTGTCCAGTGATCCAGCGAAGTACGAATGGTACCGCCAAGTAAAACCAGGTAATGACAAGTAACAAGGGTACAGAGCGCACATAATTTACGTAGGTACTGGCGAGCGATGACAGCCATCTGTTCGATGACAAACGCATGAGCGCTAGTACTGTGCCGAGCACAATGCCGCCGATAACGCCTAGCAGCAAAATCTTCAGCGTCATCAATAAGCCCTCGCCGAGTCCCGGAAATGCCATGATGATTGAATTGAAATCCATCACTTATCCTCAACCGAGACGAGCCCAGGAACCGCTACCGTCTTTTCAACGACACGCATGATCATCATCAGTCCCATGTTTAGGGTGAAATAAATCAAGGTGGCAAGGCTAAAGGCCTCGAACAGATTGGCGGAAAATTCGGCGGTTTGTTT
>NZ_JBFULI010000102.1:0-6593 GCF_056400405.1 Pseudomonas sp. P5_B3
GGGGAGAAGTTTGGGGATGCCGGTGGTGATCATTCGTGGTTCTCACCACCGGCAGTTTTGCTCTTAGCCGACAGATCTCAACGGGATCGTGTCATTGAGCTGCTCAAGCATCGTTTTGCAGTACCAATCATCAAACTGACACACACCAATTTCGCTGGCCACCGACAATGGGCCCGGCTCGTAAGCAGGGGAGCTGACCCCGACCTGTGCGCCTTCCACCAAGGTGCGATCCTGGTCATTGGTTGCAAGCCAAACCTTGGTCAGGCGATCGATGTCGTAGTCGACACCTTCCTGCGCGTCCTTCTTGACGATCCATTTTGTAGTGACCAACGTCTCGCCCGGACCGATGGGCAGAACGCGGAAGCTCAGCGCGTGGTCGCCCAGAAAGTGGYTCCAGGTTGATGGGTAGTTGAAATAAAGCAGCGCACCGATGTTGGCTTCACCGGTTGTGTCCAAGCGACCGGCAACCGCAGGCTTGCCATCCATTGTGTAGCTGACGGCCCCGGAAAAAAGGGGGATGCGCGTCATGCGGAAGCGACCGTCTTCGTCCATGACCAATCGGCTGGGCAGGCCCGCCGCTTCGCAGCGATCCCAGTGCTCTTTGAGTTCGAGATCCTCGTCGCCGCCGGCGCCACCCACTGATGGGTTGTCGACGAATGAGTGCATCAATTCCGGGTGAGTAAAATCGCAGTGGTAGCACTCGCGGTTGTTCTCGAAAACCAGTTTCCAGTTGCCTTTCTCGATGATGTTCGACTCAAACGCGACTTTGCAGTCGTCCAGGTTATGAGGCGCAACGAAAGGCGTCAGAGATTTTCTGAATGACGAAAAGTCAGGAGCCACATCAGCGACGCACACATAGATGTAGGTTTCGACGACCTCACAATGCACGGTTTTCAACCCATGCTGAGACTTGTCGAAATCGTCCCCCATGTTCCCGGCGAAAAGCAGCCTGCCATCCAGCTCGAAGGTCCATTTGTGGTAAGGGCACACCAGCTTGGCGACCTTGCCGCTAGCTTCCGGGCACACCTTGGAGCCGCGATGGCGGCAGGCGTTGTGGAATGCACGAATCTGTTTGTCTGCGCCACGGACGATCGCGACAGGGTAATCGCCGATTTGCAGCGACAGGTACTGACCCGACTTCTCCAGCTCAAATGTGTGCCCTGCGAAGATCCAGCTTTTGTGCCAGATCTGTTCCAGATCCTGCCTGTAAACATCTGGGTTGCTATAGAGCGCACCTGGCAGCGCATGATCAGGCTTGCGCTGCGCGATAAGATTTGAAACTGCCGATTTAGTGCTCACGGTCAACACACTCCAAAATACCAAGGGGGGCGACACGTTCAGCCTGCTCAGCGAGATGAGGCTAAACGGTCTTGAGTTCGCAGTACCGTCTGTGGACGCAAGCCATCAAACCGTGCTGCTTCTATCCGCGAACCGGAACGGTTGCCACGTCCAGGAAGCGCTTTACGAAATGTGCCTTCTTGGATGGGGGTGCCATCCGTGCACTCATTTCGTTCGAATCCTTACTAATGCAGACATTTTTTTTAATGCCGATCTTGCATCAAGAGCAATATTTCTACAGCACCTTATTCGAGCCCGGGTAAACGGCCCTAACTAACGGGACGAATGTACGAGAAGTATTCGTCGCCAATTCGTCGGTAGAATATCGCTGTTGTAAGGCTACGATGGCAACCATGCATCAACAAGAAACTTTTACTCTTATCAATGCATAAACAAATGTTATCGATTGACGTCGTGGCCTCGATTTGAAAATTACAAGCCATTGAAAACAAAGGGGTTTTAAATTTTAAGAACGAGTGAATCACCCTTCTAAAAATGTGCACGCCAGAAATACACTCTATTGACCGCCTTCTTGGCCCATGCGAGTCTGGATTCAACAGTAGCCAAAGTGCCGTAGTTGATCTCATGTTTGAGCATTGGGAACTGTCCCGTGAAAACATGGAGATTTTTATCGCGCCTCAAGGCATCAAGGCTGACGCGCTCGTTGATCTTCCACCTAACCCGCATTCGGAGCATTTATCTTGAAATTCGAAGGTATTTATACGCCAGCAGTAACTCCTTATAACTCTGATGGAGACATTGACTGGAATGTGTACTCGGAAGTTTTGGAGTCGCTGATTGAGGCGAAGGTGCACGGCATTATTATCGGCGGGTCAACAGGCGAGTATTATGCGCAGACGTCGGAAGAACGCACCGAGTTGGCGGCCTACGCGAAAGATGTGATCGGCACTCGGGTGCAACTGATCGTCAGCACCGGGGCGATTCGTACCGAAGATGCGGTTCAGTACGCCAAGGATGCCAAATCGATCAAAGCGGACGCGATTCTCGTCACGTCCCCGCCTTACGCGCTGCCAACCTCACAGGAAAACGCGATTCACGCGCTCACTATCGATCGCGCAGCGGACTTGCCGATCATGCTTTACAACTATCCGGGCCGCATGTGCGTTTCGATGGATGAAGAATACTTCACGCGTGTCAGCCAATCGAAAAACGTCGTCGCCATCAAGGAAAGCTCCGGCGACATGGGCCAGGTGCATATGCTGGCCCGGCRGTTCCCCAACATCGCCTTGTCCTGCGGATGGGACGACCAGGCCCTCGAGTTTTTTGCCTGGGGCGCCCGCAGTTGGGTGTGCGCAGGTTCCAACTTCCTGCCCAAGGAACACGTAGCGCTTTATGAAGCCTGCGTGATCGAAAAGAACTTCGACAAAGGCCGTCAAATCATGTCGGCAATGATGCCGCTGATGAATGCCCTGGACGGTGGCAAGTTCGTGCAATCGATCAAGTACGGCTGCGAAGTTGCCGGATTGAAAGTCGGTAACGTGCGCCTGCCATTGCAGCCACTTGAAGCGGACGAAAAGCAGAGTTTCGCGTCGGTCATTACTGAACTCAAACGTAACGTAGCCAACATTACTTCGGGAGCCAGCCATGGGTGATCTTCTGAGCAAGGCCGAATATGCCGCGCTGGCCAAAGACATTTCGTTGCCATCCAAGGCGTTCATCAATGGCGCGTTCAAGCCCGCGATCTCCGGCAAGACCTTCGCCACGAACAACCCGGCAACGGGTGAGTTTTTGACAGACGTCGCTGCCTGTTCGTCCGAGGATGTCGACCTTGCGGTGAGTAACGCCAAAGAGGCCTTCGAGGATGGACGCTGGAGATCGATTTCTCCCAGGGAACGCAAAGCGGTTCTGTTGAAGTTTGCAAACCTGCTTGAAAGCCATCAACACGAATTGGCCGTCCTCGAGAGCCTCGACAGCGGCAAACCGGTCAGTGAATGTCAGTTGGTCGACATCCCCGACACCATCCACACGATCCGCTGGCACGCAGAACTGATCGACAAGATTTACGACAACACCGCCCCGGTGGGCAGCGACGCGCTGACCATGGTGGTCCGGGAGCCGATCGGCGTGGTGGGCTGCGTATTGCCCTGGAACTTCCCGCTGCTGATGCTGGCCTGGAAAATCGGCCCGGCGCTCGCTGCGGGTTGTTCGGTCATCGTCAAACCTGCCGAACAAACCTCGCTGACCACGTTGCGTGTCGCTCAGCTGGCGTTTGAAGCCGGTATACCCGCTGGTGTCCTCAACATTGTGACCGGCACGGGCAAAGACGTCGGTGAGCCGATCGGTTTGCATAACGATGTCGACATGGTCAGCTTCACCGGCTCCACCGCGACCGGCCGGCGTTTCCTGCATTACGCCGCCGATTCGAACCTGAAACGTATCGTTCTCGAATGCGGCGGAAAAAATCCTGCCGTGGTGATGGACGATGCCCAAGACCTGGATCTTGTCGCTCAGCATGTCGTCAACGGCGCGTTCTGGAACATGGGCGAAAACTGCTCCGCGACGTCACGTCTGATCGTCCACGCGTCTGTTAAAGACGAGCTGCTGGAGCGCATGGGCGCCTACATCCGCGAATGGAAAATGGGCGACCCACTCGATCCGCAAAACCGCGTAGGGTCGCTGGTCAGCCCTGAGCATTTCGCAAAAGTGAAGTCGTACCTTGAGCACGCCGCGGCCGGCAAGCTTGAAGTTGTCTACGGCGGCGCGACCAAAGATGGTGCCTTTGTAGAGCCTACGGTGATTGACGGTGTCGGTCGAGACAACCGGCTGTTCCAGGAAGAGATCTTCGGCCCGATTCTTTCGGTCACCACCTTCAACACGATTTGCGAAGCCATTGCCCTGGCCAATGACACGGTGTACGGCCTGGCGGCCTCGGTATATACCGGCAGCCTGCGGCGGGCAATCAAGTTGTCGCGGGAAATTCGCGCCGGCATCGTCACCGTGAACTGCTTTGGTGAGGGTGATGCATCGACGCCATTCGGCGGCTACAAAGAGTCGGGCTTCGGTGGTCGGGACAAATCCATTTTTGCCCATGACCAGTACACCGAAATCAAAACAATCTGGATCGATGTGTCTGATCGGTCGGATGAAGAGACCGAAAAATGAGCACCCATACCATCAAGCGCCTGCCGGTAGACACCGGGGTTTCAGGTTGGGAGGCGATTTCCGCACGCACTGCGCCTGTCCGCATGCTTGATGGAAACGTGACGGCGGATTGGCTGATTATCGGTGCCGGTTTTGCCGGCCTGTCCGCCGCTCGCAGACTTTCACAGTTGCACCCGGGTGACAGCATCGTTGTGGTCGATGCTCATGAAGTCGCCAAGGGGCCGGCAGGCAGGAACTCGGGCTTCATGATCGATGTGCCGCACAGTCTGTCGTCTGGGGAATATTCCGTGGCGAGTGAGTCTGCAACGGCGCTGGAGATCACCCAAAATCGTTTTGCGATTGATTTTGCTGCGCAAGCCGCACGCGAGTACGGCATGTCCGCAGAGACCTTTGACCCTTCAGGGAAGATCAACGCTGCCGCCACTGAGCGGGGATTGAAGCTGAACGTCAATTACGCCAAATCCCTTGAGCGCATTGGCGAAAAGTTCGAGATGTTCGATGCACTGCAAATGCGTGAAATCACCGGGTCTACTTATTACCAAGGAGGGATCTATACCCCCGGCGCTGTGTTGATTCAACCCGCACAATACATCAGAGACCTGGCAGCAGGGCTGGAAGGGAAAATCACTCTCTTTGAGCGTTCTCCAGTTATCGAATTGTCGAAGCAGGGTAGCGGCTGGATCGCTCGATCTCATAACGGGACGGTGCACGCCCCCAAGGTCATTCTTGGAGTGAACGGCCACATTGAAGACTTTGGTCATTATCGGGGACGCCTGCTGCACGTCTTTACGTACGCCTCCATGACTGCAGCGTACAGTGATGATGCATTCAAGAAAGACGTGCCGGGCAAAGCCAGGTGGGCCTTGTTGCCGGCTGATCCAATGGGTGCGACTGTTCGTAAAATCTCTACAGACGGTCTCTCGCGTATCGTCATCCGGACAAAATTCACCTATGACCCGAGTATCCAGGTCACCCCAGAGCGTGTAGCGGCGGTTGCCAAAGAACAGCGACATTCTCTGGATGCACGCTTTCCCGAATTGAAATCCACTGCGTTGGAGTTCAGCTGGGCCGGCCGTCTGTGTTTGAGTCGTAACAGCGCCGCTGCATTTGGCGAGATCGAAGAAAACCTGTATTCGGCTTGCTGCGAAAATGGGTTGGGAACGGTCAAGAGCACTCTGGCAGGTGTAATGGCGGCGGAATTGGCTTCGGGTATACGTTCTGATTTTCTGGAAAGTATCAGTCACGCGCCAGGACCGAGCAGGCTCCCCCCCCAAATAATAACGAAGCTGGGCGTCAGTTCAGTCATTCGTTGGCATGAATTTTGGGCCGGGAGAGAAGGTTAACAAGTTTAAGTTGTCGGCCTTTCCTATAAAGGCTATTTAATAAGTTACTAATAAGAACGGAACAATCCATGAAGAGTATTTGGAAGGCATTCTGCGCGCTCGCGCTTGTGGGCATGATGAGTTTGCAGGCACATGCTGAAGAAAAAAACATAGTGATGGGGACTATGTCCTGGGAGGATTTGGTGCCCATTACCGGCATTACAAAGAAGGTGCTTGAGAACGCTGGGTATACCGTAAAAGTCGTGGAGTTTTCCGAGTGGGGGATCGCCTACGCTGCACTCAGCAAAGGGGATATTCAGGTATTGGCATCCCAGATTGATTACGCCGCCGCCGATTATTGGAAAAAGAACAAGAACAAAATCGAGAAGCTGTCACCAGTCTCCTTCGGTCTTTATCAGGGCTTGGCAGTACCCGGTTACGTAGACATCGACTCCATCGAACAGCTGAATGCAAACGCGGAAAAACTGGGGAACAGAATCATTGGTATCGAGCCAGGTTCGGGCTTGATGAGTGACGCGAACAACGTGGTCAAAGCGTACGACATCAAGCTCAAGCTGGTCGAAGGCAGTACTTCGGCAATGACCGCGGCTTTAAAGTCGGCAGTCGACCGAAAGGAATGGGTGGCGGTAACCGTCTGGGATCCTTCCTGGATGACCAAGAAATTTGATCTCAAATTCTTGAAAGATCCAAAAGGGGTCTTCCCGCCGTTGCAGGGTTATTACTGGATAGGACACAAAGGCTTCGCTGAAGCCAATCCGCGTGCGCGTGAACTAATGGCCAGTGTTTATG
>NZ_JBFULI010000103.1:0-11571 GCF_056400405.1 Pseudomonas sp. P5_B3
CGTTCGAGCGTGCGGCGCAGCGTTCGAGCGTGCGGCGCAGGAGTGTCTGTAAGCAGAATTTCAGGCAAAAAAAAGCCACCAGAATTGGCAGCAGAAAGTTAAAGCACGCATTGAATGACTTGAGTGCTGCGCACTCAAACGGGGGCAAGCCCCCTCGCCACAATTAGTCACTTGCAGCAAGATTAGCGATGTCCTGACGAGCGGCCATCAAGCCGTCATCGAATCGTCATGAGCCGGGCGCCATACTCAAGTCATTCAATGCGTGCTTTAACTTTCTGCTGCCAATTCTGGTGGCTTTTTTTTGCCTGAAATTCTGCTTACAGACACTCCTGCGCCGCACGCTCGAACGTCGACGGCACGAACGCCGACGCCAGCAACTTGCGTTCGTACAGGAACACCTTGCCGCCGTTCGAGGCCTTGTAGGTTTCAAGCACGTTGTCCGCCGCCACTTTGCTCGATACGACGATCCGGTAGCTGCGCTGGGTCTGCGACACCGTGGGCGCCAGCGCATCGTGCTGCAACTTCGGCACCACGCAATGGGTGTACTCCTCGGGCGACTTGCTGGTCTGCAAGGTCAGCGTCGGATCGTTCGGCGTGGCACAACCGGCCAGCAGCAGCGGGGCGAAGGCCAGGGTGGGGGCAAAAAAAGTACGCATGAATCAGGTCCTGAAAAGAAATCAACGGTGATTTGGGTTGCCCGCCGCTCAATGGTCGTCGAGCTAATTAATTGATTGCTGCGGTTAATCCGGCTGATACCAGCGCCTTCAACGACGCATCGAACTGTTTCAGCGCGGTCAGTTGCAGGTCGCGTTGCTGTTCGATTTGCGTGGCGATCTCGGGGGCGGCCTTGTCATGCACCCACACCGACGGCAGTTGTTTTTCCACCGCGCCTTCGGCCTTGCCGATGTACTGCAAGTTGGCGTCGTAGAACCGCGCGGCGAAACGCGCCTCGACCCGATCGTTACGCTGGGTCAGCAACTGGTTGTGGGTATCGAGCATCACCACCACATCGGGATGGGCCTGCACCAGGGCATCGAGGTTGTCGTAGACGGTCACCGACAGAAAGGTGTGGTGCAGCGAACTCATCAGCCAGTCGATGGCCAGGTCCGGATCGGAGCTGTTGACGAACGCCTGGCGAATCCGCGCATCCAGTGCGTTCTTCGCGCCGTTCACCGCCACCGAGTGGTATTGCTCAAGGTATTGCAGGTTTTCCACGGTGTCTTCGCTGTAAAGCACTCCGACCGTCTGCCCGTATTGCAACCCGCCCTGGCTCCCAGTGATGGGCGGCAGATGGCAGGTGCGCGCGTCCTCGGCGTAGGCCGATGCGGTGCATGCAACGCTGCCCAGCAACAGGGCAATCACAGCCAGTCGGGTCAAGATTTTCATCGCGCGGGTTCCTTGAGCAGCGTGTTCAATGCAGGCGATTTTCCGCCTTTGCGCAAAAAACAGAACTTGCGATTCTTGATGGTGACTATTGACTGAACCGATAGTGCGGGGCCGCTAGCGCATGCCTCTGGCGCAAACTTACCGGTCAATGTCGAACAAGCGGCTGTGCCGGGCGCCCACGGTTGATTACAGTGGCGACTGCCCTCAAAACCTGATCAAGGAACGAAACAATGGTGACCTGCTACCTCAAATACGTGCTCGATCCCTACCAGCTCGAAGCGTTCGAACACTACGGCAAGTTGTGGATTCCCCTGGTGGAAAAGTTCGGCGGCCAGCACCACGGCTACTTTTTGCCCTCGGAGGGCGCCAACAACATCGCCCTGGCGCTGTTCACCTTCCCCAGCCTGGCAGCGTACGAACATTACCGGCAGCAGTCGATGAACGATCCAGAGTGCATCGCGGCGTTCAAGTACGCCGAAGAGAAGAAATTCATCCTCAGCTACGAGCGTTCGTTCATGCGGCCGGTGTTTGGCTGACTGGATCGCTGAGTCAGTCTTTTTTCAGATCCAGGCAGTAGGTGTAGTAACCGGGGTCGCGCACCCAGCCCTGGGATTCATACAGGCGCTGGGCGGTGAGGTTGTCGGTGGCGGTTTCCAGGGTCATGCCTTTGCCGCCGGCCAGCTTCGCAAAATCCCGGGCGGTGTTCATCAGCAATGTGCCGACGCCTTTGCCCCGGGCAGCGGGCGTGGTGAACAGATCACCGAGCAGCCAGGTGCGGTGGGCGTCGATCGAGGAAAAGGTCGGGAACAACTGGACGAAGCCGAGGTTTTCACCGTCGCTGTCCCGGGCGAGAAAAATCACCGACTCATCCCGGGCGATGCGCTCGGCGATGAAGGCGCGCGATTGCGAAAGGTTCGACGGCTGCTTGTAGAACATCCGGTAGGCGTCAAACAAAGGGGTGATCTGGTCGATGTGCGATGCGTCGGCGCGCAGGGCCTGAATAGCCATGAGGGTGCTCCATTACGGTCTCAAGGAATTACAGACTAGCAATGGCAGCTGAACAGCGACGTAAAATTTTATGGGGCACCGCTGCCCCCCTGTAGGAGTGAGCCTGCTCGCGATAGCGGTCTGTCAGTCAACATCGCTATTGAATCTGATGGCCTCATCGCGAGCAGGCTCGCTCCTACATTGGATTGCGGGTTGCGGTCAGACCCGCACGTTACGACCTGGCAGCGAAGTACGCTGGCTGCTCTCCCAGCCCTCGACCAGCCCCACTGGCACATCCGACGCCGGCAGCATCTTCACGCCACGCACCAGATCGGACGCCCGTTCAGCGAGCATGATGGTCGGCGCATTGAGGTTGCCGTTCGGCTCGGTCGGGAACACCGACGAATCGATCACCCGCAGCCCGGCGATACCGCGCACGCGCAATTCGGAATCGACCACCGCCATGTCGTCCTCGCCCATGCGGCACGAACCGCACGGATGGTAGGTGCTTTCCAGGTTGTCACGCACGAAGGCGTCGAGGTCTTCATCGCTGGTCACCTGCGCACCCGGGGCGATTTCGCCATCGCGGAAGCGGTCCATGGCTTTCTGGCCGATGATCTCGCGGGTCAGGCGAATGCAGCGGCGGAAGCCTTCGCGGTCCTCTTCCCGCTCCAGATAGTTGAAGCGGATTTCCGGATGCTCGTACGGATCGGCCGAACGCACCCGCACATAGCCACGGCTTTTGGGTTTGTTCGGGCCGGTCAGCACCATGAAGCCGTGGCCCTTGATCGGCTTGTTGCCGTCGTAGCGCATCGCTGCCGGCAGGAAGTGGAACTGGATGTCCGGCCAGCGCAGGCCCTTCTCGGAGCGGATGAAACCACCGGCCTCGAAGTGGTTGGTGGCGCCCAGGCCGTCCTTGAACAGCAGCCAGCGCAGACCGATCATCAGCTTGCTCAGCGGGTCCATCTTGTTGTTGAGGGTCACCGGTTCCTTGCAGCCGAACTGGATGTACACCTCGGCGTGATCCTGCAGGTTCTCCCCTACGCCCGGCAAGTCATGGCGCACACCGATCCCGGCCTTGCGCAGCACGTCCGCCGGGCCGATGCCCGAGCGTTGCAGCAGGTGCGGCGARCCGATCGGCCCGGACGAGATCAGCACTTCGCGGTTGCAATACACCTGGTGGGTCTGGCCACCGTGGTCATACATGACCCCCACCGCCCGCTTGCCTTCGAGGATGATCTGGCGGGTCATCGCATGGGTGATCACCGTCAGGTTCGGACGGCCCATGGCCGGGCGCAGATAGGCGTTGGCCGTGGAGCAGCGCACGCCGTTCTTCACGGTCATGTGCATGGCGCCGAAACCTTCCTGCATGTAGCCGTTGCAGTCTTCGGTCTTGATGTAGCCCGCCTCCGCACCGGCTTCGACCCAGGCACCGTACAGCGGGTTTTTCATGTGGTTACCGTTGGTGGTATGCAGCGGCCCGGTCTGCCCGCGATAGCTGTCGCCGCCCGACTCGTAGCTCTCGGCACGCTTGAAGTACGGCAGGCAGTTGCGATAGCCCCAGCCTTCGGCACCCAGGGATTCCCACTCGTCAAAGTCCAGCGCGTGACCACGGATGTACACCAGGCCGTTGATCGACGACGAGCCGCCCAGCACCTTGCCCCGTGGGCAGTGAATGCGTCGGCCGTTGAGGTGGGTCTCCGGCTCGGTTTCGTAGCGCCAGTTGTACTTCTTGGTGTTCATCGGGATCGAGAATGCGCTCGGCATCTGGATCACTACGCTCTTGTCACTGCCGCCGAATTCCAGGACCAGCACCGAGGTGGCCGGGTCTTCGCTCAGGCGGTTGGCCAACACACAACCCGCCGAGCCTGCGCCAATGATGATGTAGTCGTATTTTTGCGTAGACATTTTTTGCGTGGTCATAGTTATCTCCCGACCGTCGATTCAGTGAATACCCGCGGTGGCTGCTGTTTGTGGGTCAGCGTGTCGCCGGTGGTGTATTGCGGGGAGTTTTTCTCAATCTGCTGGATCACCGCTTCTTCACGTTTCAGATCGATCGAGCGGCTCAGCCAGTAGTACGCCAGGCCCGACACGATCAGCCCGACCAGCCAGGCGATGTCGATGCTGCCCAGCGCCTTGGCGAGCGGGCCGACATAAACCTCGCGTTGTTCAACGCCGTCGAAGATGTAGAAGAACGGGATCATCGAGATAAAACCGATGGCGTAGGCGGCGATACCGCGCAGTCCCCAGCTGCCGTAGATGTTGCCGTGGGGCATGAAGAAGTGCGGGATGGCGTAGCGGCCCTTGCGCACGAAGAAGTAGTCGGTGAGGTTGACCGAAGTCCAGGGCACCAGGAAGTACAGCATCACCACCAGGTAGATCCCCAGCACCGACAGGCCTTTGCCGGAACTCTGGATGCTCAGGGCCACGCCCAGTTGCAGCAGGATCACGAAGCCGATGGCCAGGATGCGTGCCTTGCGTGTTGGCTCAATGTGCTTGATCGAATCGACGCAGGTCAGCGTGGTCAGCTTGGCGCTGTAGATGTTCATCGCGATCACCGGCAGGAACGCCAGAATGGTGACCACCACCACCGCCGTGCCCACCAGCGGCGACACGGTGTTGCCGACTTGCCCCAGGGCCACCAGCACGTCAGTGGAGTGCAGGTGATCGGCCAGCCAGCCGCCGACGGAGATCATCCACGCACCGGACAGCGACGCCCCGAGGAACACCACGGCGATCAGCTTGCCGCTGGAGGTGTTTTTCGGCAGGTAGCGCGAATAGTCCGACACATAAGGCGCATAGGCGATGTTGTAGCTGGCGGCCGCCGCAAACTGCGCGATGAAACCGGTCCAGTTGAAACCCAGCGGCTCCCGGGCCACTTCACCCTCCGCGAGTGCCGGCAGCACTGCATCCGGCACCCAGCCCATCACCACCGCCACGGTCACCAGGCCATACAGCGGCAGCGACAGATACAGCGCCCATTTGAAGCTGCGGTGCATCCAGTCATGGCCGAGGATCGCCAGCACCGCCGCCGGTATGGTTACCGCCACCGCGATCACCGCGGGGTTGAACCCGAATAGCGTGTGCAGCCCCTGCATCATCAGCACCAGGTTGACGATGTTGAAGCCGGCGAACACGAACAGCGTTGCGAGCAGTACCAAAATCACCCCGCGATAGCCAAACTGCGCGCGGGACTGGATCATCTGCGGCAAGCCAAGGTGCGGGCCCTGGGAGCCGTGAAACGCCATGAACAGCGTGCCGAACATGATACCCAGCGTGCCGGCCAGCGTGGTCCAGAGCGCGGTCAGGCCGACGCTCGGGCCAACGAAGCCGATGGTCATGGTGAAGAAAGTGAAGTTGCCGAGAAACCAGAACGGGCCCTGGCTCGACAGTTTGTCGGTGCGCTCGTTCTCGGGGATGAAGTCAATCGAATGCCCCTCGACGACGGATTTTTCGTCGAGGCTGGACACGCTCGTGGCGGACTTGGCGTTAGTGTTCATGATGGACTCTTATTGTTGGAAGATCATGACGAGATAACCGCGTTCTTTCGGGCCACAGGTTCAGTGTTGCCCGTGCCTACCTGGCGTTGTTGCAGATGCCTTATTGGAACGAATCAAAACGCAAAACCTGTAGGAGCGAGCCTGCTCGCGATAGCGGTGTGTCAGCCATCGCGACTGACACACCGCTATCGCGAGCAGGCTCGCTCCTACAAGGGAAAGCGTCAGCTTGGTAAGGTGATCCACACCGCCTTGGTTTCGAGCAGGTAATCGAGTTGCTCGGCGCCCAGGTCCTTGCCGAACCCGGACTGCTTGTAGCCACCGAACGGCATCGACGGATCGAGGGTGCCGTGGGCGTTGACGTAGACCGAGCCTGCTTTCAAGCGTGGAATCAGGCTGTGCACCTTGCCCAGGTCGTTGGAATACAGTGCCGCCGCCAGGCCGAAGGGCGAATCGTTGGCCAGGGCCAGCGCTTCTTCCTCGTCGTCGAACGGTGCGGTGACCAGCACCGGGCCGAAGATTTCTTCCTGGACAATGCGCATGTCGTTGCGGCAATTGGCGAAGATGGTCGGCTCGACGAAGAAGCCAGGGCCATCGACCGGTTGGCCGCCGTAGACCAGTTCGGCGCCTTCGGCCTTGCCGGTTTCGATGTACTCGGTCACGCGCTGCTTTTGCAGGGCCGAAACCAGCGGGCCGATGAAGCAATCAGGATCCAGGCCCGGAGCCATTTTCAGGGTGCGCGTGTAGGCGATCAGCTCACGCAGGAATTCGTCGTAGACACTGCTATGAATATAGGCCCGTGTACCGGCGTCGCATACCTGCCCGGAGTTGAAAAACACGCCGTTGGCGACCGCTTGGGCGGCGGCCGGGATGTCGGCATCGGCGCAGACGATGACCGGTGATTTACCACCGAGTTCGAGGGTCAGGCGCTTCATGTCATCCAGCGCTGCGCGACCGACAGTCTGGCCGACCGGGGTCGAGCCGGTGAAGGTCAGTTTGTCGATGCCCGGGTGAGTGGCCATGGCCGCACCGACCACGCTGCCGCGCCCGGTGACGATGTTGATCACGCCATCCGGAATGCCCGCTTCCTGCACCAGCTCAGCGAAACGCAGGGCTGACAACGAGGTCAGTTCGGCGGGTTTGACCACCACGGTGCAACCGGTCGCCAGCGCCGCGCCGAGCTTCCAGGCCATGGTTTGCAGCGGGAAGTTCCACGGCACGATGGCGCCGACTACGCCGACCGCTTCCTTGCGGGTATAGGCCAGGTAGTTGCCCGGTAGCGAAGGTTCGACGGTACGGCCATGCAGCTTTGTGGCCCAACCGGCGAAGTAACGCAGGGTATCGACGGTGCCCTGGATGTCCACGTCCTTGGCGAAGGCAACCGATTTGCCCATGTCGATGGATTCGATTTCCGCGAGCTCCGCGGCGTTCTGCTCGATCAGGTCGGCCAGGCGTTGCATCATGCGCTCGCGCTCGGCCGGTTTGGCCTGACGCCAGGCGCCGCCGTCGAACTGGGCGCGGGCGGCTTGCACGGCGCGGTCCAGGTCATCGGTGGTGCCCATGGGAATGCGGGTGATCAGGCCTTCGGTCGAAGGTTCGATTACATCGGAGGTCTGGCCGTCGCTGGCTTCGACCCAGGCGCCGCCGATGAACATTTTCTGGACCTTGCTGAGGAAGGTCTGGGTGGCTTCGCTGACGCCGAATTTCTGCAGGTAACTTTTGACGATCGTATCCATTTTTGTTCTCTCTGCCCGGCAGTCAGAGCCTGCCGGGTCACTGGTTTCGATGATCAGGCTGATGCGGCTTCGCTCTCGGCGGCTGCCCGCACCTTGCCACGCTCGTGGAAGATGAAACCGATGCTGTTGAGCAGCAGTTGCGCGGCCAGGATCGAGGTCATGCCGGTCGGGTCGTAGACCGGTGCCACTTCCACCAGGTCCATGCCGACGATGTTGCCTTTGCTGCGCTTGGCCAGGGCCTGGATGATTTCCAGCACTTCGTAGTAGAGGAAGCCGCCGTGGCTCGGGGTGCCGGTGCCGGGGGCGATGGACGGGTCGAAACCGTCGATGTCGATGGTGATGTAGTAGTTGATGTCCTCCGGGATCAGCGCCAGCACTCCCTCGACGCCAAGGCGACGCACGTCACGCACCGAGAGGATTTTCGAGCCGGCTTCATGGGCCGCTTCGTAGTCGTCACGGTTGGATGACGACACGTTGCGGATGCCCATTTGGGTCATGCCGACAATGTGGTTCATTTCCGAGGCGCGGCGCAGCGGGTTGCCGTGGCCGTAGCGCACGCCGTGGCGTTCGTCGACGAAATCCAGGTGGGCATCGAAGTGAATGATGTGGATCGGGCCGCGGCCTTCGAAGGCCTTGATCACTGGCGCATGCACCGAGTGGTCGCCGCCGAGTACTACCGGCATCACGCCGGCATCGAGGATCTTGCGCACGGCGTATTCGGTGTTCTTGTTGCTGGTGGCCATGTCGGTGTGGACGATGTCGGCATCACCGACGTCAACCATGCGCACGTCCGACGCGGTGAGGTACATCACGTCATCTTCGTGGTCGTAGGCGCCGGCGTGGCCGAAGGAAAACAGCGTCGATGCTTCGCGAATCCCGCGTGGTCCGAAGCGTGCGCCGGAGCGCCACTGGGTGCCCATGTCGTTGGGCACGCCGAGCACCGCGACGTCGGCATCCAGTGCATCCCAATCGGTGCACACCGGGGATTTGCCAAAGGTGCAATGACCCACGAATGGCAGGTTCAGGCGACCGGATTCATAACCGTTGTTCGACATTTCTAGCCTCTCCACTTCTTGTTATCGGCTTGACGGACTGCAAGGCGACCGCCGTTGGAAAGACTATGGGCGCAGGTTTTCGTGGAAAAAATGCTAAACATCAGATACTCATATCGGCATTCCCGATGCATCCACAGGCCGGAGGTCCAAGATGATCCAGCTGCACGATGTCGACCTGAAACTGCTCAGGGTGTTTGCCACGATCGTCCGCTGCGGCGGTTTCTCGGCCGCGCAGGCGGCGCTCAATGCCGGGCAGTCGACCATCAGCGAACAGATGACCCATCTGGAAACCCGTCTCGGGGTAAAGCTGTGCCAGCGCGGGCGCAGCGGCTTCCGCCTGACCGAGCAAGGCGTGGCGATTCATGAAGCCACCCAGCGCCTGTTGTCGGCGGTGGAAAACTTCTGCATGGATGCCGACGTGCTCAAGCAGCACATCAGCGGCAAGCTCAACCTGGGGATCATCGACACCACGATTACCGATCCTGACTCGCCGATTCCACGCACCACCCAGCGCTTCGTCTCCCGTGGGCATGACGTGCACCTGAACGTGTACGTCGGTACCCCGGCAGAACTTGAAGAGCGGGTGCTCGACGGTCGCCTGCACCTGGCCATCGGGCACTTTCCGATCCATGTGCCGGGGCTGCTGCAATCACCGCTGTACCAGGAAGCGCTCGGTTTGTATTGCGGGCGGCGTCACCCGTTGTACGGCAGCCACGCCGAAGGTGAGGAACTGCTCGAAGAAGTCGCTGCGGGGCGGATCGTCGTGCGCGGCTACATGCAGCAATACGACCTCGAACACCTGGGCGTCAGCAAGGCGGCCGCCACCGTGGACAACATCGAAGCCACGGCGATCCTGATCATTTCCGGCGCCTACCTGGGTTTTCTGCCTGAGCACTTCGCCACCCAGTGGGTCAAGAGCGGCGAGATGCACCAGTTGGCCCCGGGGAGTCTGCGTTTGAAATCACCTTTCGACGTGATCACCCGTCGCGGCACGGCACCGCCACCGATCCTCCAGGCGTTCCTCGAGGACCTGGCCGCCAGCACCCGTAAAACCGGCCAGCCGTGATGTGACACTCGCCAAATTCAAATTTTGCCGGGCATACTGATTCGGTTCGCCAATCTTGCAGGCCCGTCATGCGCATCCACGTCACCTTCATCGACCGCGTCGGTATCACCCAGGAAGTGCTGGCCCTGCTCGGTGGACGCAGTTTCAACCTGGACGCCGTGGAGATGGTGCCGCCGAACGTCTACATTGACGCGCCGACCCTCGGCGCCGAGGTGCTGGAGGAGCTGCGCGAGGCACTTTTCGACGTGCGTGGTGTGCAAGCGGTGACCATGGTCGACATCCTTCCGGGGCAACGCCGGCGCCTGCAACTGGACGCCTTGCTGGCAGCCAGTTCCGACCCGGTGCTGGCGGTGGATGACCGAGGTCACGTGTTGCTGGCCAACCCGGCGCTGATCGCCCTGTGCGGACGCGAACCGGCCGGTGAATCGCTGACCACGCTGTTCGACGATGCCGATTTGCAGCGCACCCTGATCGCTCAGCATTTCCGCCTGCCGATGCACGAGGTCAGCCTCGGTGGCCAGACCTTGCTGCTCGACGCGATGCCGATCACCGACGCCGGCGCCCTGCTCACCCTGTATCAACCGAACCGCATTGGCGAACGCCTGTCGGCGCTGCACCATGACCATGCCGAAGGCTTCGATGCGCTGCTCGGCGAATCGCCACCGATCCGCGCGCTCAAGGCCCGTGCGCAACGGGTGGCGGCCCTCGATGCGCCGCTGCTGATCCAGGGTGAAACCGGCACCGGCAAGGAATTGGTGGCCCGTGCCTGTCATGCCATCAGCCCACGGCACGATGCGCCGTTTTTGGCCCTGAACTGCGCCGCGCTGCCGGAGAGCCTGGCCGAGAGCGAGCTGTTCGGCTACGCCCCCGGCGCCTTCACCGGCGCGCAACGGGGCGGCAAGCTCGGCCTGCTGGAACTGGCCGACCAAGGCACGGTGTTCCTCGATGAAGTGGGGGAAATGTCGCCGTACCTGCAAGCCAAGTTGCTGCGTTTCCTGAGCGATGGCTGCTTCCGTCGGGTCGGTGGCGACAAGGAAGTGCGGGTCAATGTGCGGGTGCTCAGCGCGACCCACCGCGACCTGGAGAAAATGGTCGCCGAAGGGCGTTTTCGCGAAGACCTGTTCTACCGCCTCAACGTGCTCAACCTGCAAGTGCCACCGCTGCGCGAGCGCGGTCACGACATCCTGCTGATGGCCAATCACTTCATGCAACAGGCCTGCGCGCAGATCCAGCGACCAGCGTGTCGTCTGGCGCCGAGCACCTTCAGCGCCCTGCTCGGCAACCGCTGGCCGGGCAACGTGCGGCAATTGCAAAACGTGATCTTTCGCGCGGCGGCGATTTGCGAAAATCCGCTGGTGGACATCGACGACCTGGACATCGCCCGCACGGCAGTGGAGCGGCAGAATGACGGCGAAGTCGGCAGCCTGGAAGAGGCGGTTGGCGACTTTGAGAAGAACCTGCTGGAACAGCTGTATCGCAGCTATCCGTCCAGCCGGTTGCTGGCGGCGCGGTTGCAGACTTCCCATAGCGCGATTGCCATTCGCTTGCGCAAGTACGGGATTCCCAACAAGCCCTGAGCTATCTGTCGGAACACATTTTCACTGACAACACATTCCCCTAATGAAATGGCTACCCCCGCCGCCCCCTGTGATCGACCACTAAGCTTTCACAGGGGGCTTATCGGAGATCATTGCCATGAGCAAAGTAGCTATTGCCGCCATCGATCTGGGAAAACACACCTTTCATCTACATGCACAGGATGATCGTGGTCACGAGCTGTACCGAAAAAAATTCAATCGGGTAACGCTCATGCAGCACCTGGCAAATCTCGAGCCCTGCACCAT
>NZ_JBFULI010000104.1:0-5626 GCF_056400405.1 Pseudomonas sp. P5_B3
GCAGGCCTCCATCACGACAGTGCAGGGCTCAAGGTTCATCAGGTGCTGCATGAGCGCTACCCGATTGAATTTTTTGCGGTACAGCTCGTGACCACGATCATCCTGTGCATGTAGATGAAAGGTGTGTTTTCCCAGATCGATGGCGGCAATAGCTACTTTGCTCATGGCAATGATCTCCGATAAGCCCCCTGTGAAAGCTTAGTGGTCGATCACAGGGGGCGGCGGGGGTAGCCATTTCATTAGGGGATCTCCCACAGTTGATCTCCATTGAACATCGTGAAATTACTACTTTAGTACTGGTTTCCCTGTCTATCGTCGCATTCCCAACGCCCCCCCGACTGGCATGTAATAGGTCCATAACTATAAGGACTGAACCCATGCCACGTGCCCGACGTTGCCTGTTGCGCCCTGCTCTCGCCGCCCTGTCGCTGGGCCTGCTGCTGAGCACCGCGCAGGCCGACACTGCGCTGTTCTCCGCCGAGGGTTATCGCATCGGCCTGTACCGCAGCCCGACGCCGGAACAGCTGCAAGGCGCAACCATCGTCGACACCCCCGCCCTGCAAACCCTGCTCCGCCAAACCCCGCGTCCGGTGCTGATCGACGTCTACCGCCGTCAGTGGCTGCAAGGGCAATTCATCGAAGACCAGCCCCATGAAAACCTGCCCGGCAGCCACTGGCTGGCCAATACCGGGGACGGCGACCTGACGCCGCAATGGCAGGACTATTTCGCCGCCAACCTTAAAAAGCTGACCGCCGGCGACCCGACGCAACCGTTGGTCTTCTATTGCCGCTCCGACTGCTGGTTGAGCTGGAATGCGGTCAAGCGCGCAGCCACCATGGGCTACAAGACTCTGTATTGGTATCGCGATGGCCTGGACGCCTGGCAAGCGGCCAGGTTGCCGGTTTCGCCAGCCCGGCCCGAACCCTTTCCTTGAGCTTTACGCGTGCGTGTTGTTGCCACACCATAATCAAAATAATGAGGTGAAAGGCCATGTACAAAATCCTGATTGCCGACGATCACCCGCTGTTTCGCGAAGCCATCCACAACGTCATCAGCGACGGTTTTGCCGGCAGCGAAGTGATGGAAACCGCTGACCTGGACAGCGCCCTGGCCCTGACCCAGGAACACGACGACCTGGACCTGATCCTGCTCGACCTGAACATGCCCGGGATGCACGGGCTCAATGGCCTGATCAACCTGCGTAACGAAGCGCCGACCATTCCGGTGGTGATTGTCTCCGCCGAGCAAGACAAACAGATCGTGCTGCAAGCCATCACCTACGGTGCGGTGGGTTTCATCACCAAATCGTCACCCCGCGCCCAGATGACCGACGCCATCCAGCAGATTCTCAATGGCAATGTCTACCTGCCTCCGGRCATCATCCGCACCGCCAAAAGCAGCACCCACCGGCGCATGAATGACACCCCGAGCTTTCCGCCCGAACTGCTCCAGGCCCTGACCCGCAAGCAACTGCAGGTGCTGGAACGCATGACCAAGGGCGAATCGAACAAGCAGATCGCCTACACCCTGGAAATCGCCGAGACCACGGTCAAGGCCCACGTCTCGGCGATCCTGCGCAAGCTCAACGTGCACAACCGGGTGCAGGCGATCCTGAGTGCCGGGGATATTGATTTCGGGTCTTATCTGCGGCGTTGAGTCAACAAGACCGCGTCGCTCTTATCGCGAGCAGGCTCACTCCTACAGGATTGCGATGTACCTGTAGGAGTGAGCCTGCTCGCGATAGCGGTGGCAAAAACGCCGAGATCTCAAGGCCGGCCAAGCAAATGACTCATCGCCGTCTTCAGCTTCATCGGCCGCACCGGTTTGTGCATCAGGGTGTGGCCCAGTTCGCGGATCTGCTGTTTGAGTTCATTGCTGTAGTTGGCCGTGATCATCATCGCCGGAATCGGTGAGGCACGACGGGCATTGATTCTTGCCACCGCATCGATACCGTTCCGGTCGTTGTCCAGGTGGTAGTCGGCGATCAGCAGGTCGGCCTCGGCGTGGTAATTGTCCACTTGCCGTGCCAGGTCCTCCTCCGACAGCGCCGTCACCACCTGGCACCCCCACCCCTCCAGCAAGGTGCGCATGCCGGCACAGATGGTCGCGTCGTTGTCCAGCACCCAGATCCGTGCACCCCGCAGGCGCTCGAGCATCGGCTCGCTCATCTGCAACGTCGGCGGCGGCTTCGGCGCGGTGGCGCTCAACGGGACTTCGACCGAGAACATTGAGCCCCGGCCCGGCCACGAGCGCACATCAATGCGATGCCCGAGAATGCCGGCGATTTTCTCGACAATCGCCAGGCCCAGGCCCAGACCGCGATCCTGATCCGGTCGCTGCACATCTCCGCGCTTGAACTCCTGGAAAATCTCCTCCAGGCGATGCTCGGCAATGCCCATGCCGCTGTCCCAGACTTCGATCGTCAGGCACTGATGATGCCGTCTGCAACCGAGCACCACTCGGCCACTGCAGGTATAGCGAATGGCATTGCTCAGCAGGTTGCGCAGAATCCGCGCCAGCAGCTGGATGTCGCTGCGCACCAGCGCCGAACAACTGATGAAGTGCAGTTGCAGGCCTTCACTGCGTGCCACCTGGGTGTATTCGGCGGCCAGGTTGTCCAGCAGTTCACTGAGGGCGAACGGCGTAATGTCGGCCTTGATCACCCCCGCATCGAGCTTGGAAATGTCCACCAGGGTGCCGAGCAGGTTCTCCACGTCTTCCAGGGAATTGCTCACGTTGCGCACCAGAATCTCGCTGGACATCGGCTCGCGCCGTTCCAGCAAGGCACTGGTAAACAGGCGCGCGGCATTCAACGGTTGCAGCAGGTCGTGGCTGACGGCGGCGAGGAACTTGGTTTTCGACAGGTTGGCCTGCTCGGCTTCCTGCTTGGCTTCGCGCAAGCGAGACTCGACCAGGCGCCGCTCATCGATCTCGCGCAGCAACTGGTCGTTGAGGGTGGTCAATTCCGCCGTGCGCTCGCGTACCCGCAGCTCCAGGTTCTGATAAGCCTGATGCAGCGCCTCCGCGGTGCGGCGGCGTTCGGTGATGTCGCGGATCAGCACGAAAATCCCCACCACCTCGCCACTGGCCAGACGGTTGGGCACATAGGAGCGCAGCATGTAACGCTCCTGGTTGTTGACGTTGGTTTCGGCGAACTCAAAGGTCACGCTCTCGCCGGCCAGTGCCCTGGCCACGTAGGACTCCAGCCGCTGGTAATGCTGTTCGCTGTGCACTTCGCGCAGGCTCTGGCCGAGCATCACGCCGCGGGGCCAGCAGTACCACTCTTCGTAGACCTTGTTGGTGAACTCGTAGACCAGATCGGCATTGAGGTAGGCAATCAATGCCGGTACGTGATCGGTGATCAGGCGAATCCAGTGTTCGCTTTCACTCAGCGCCTCAGCGTGCTGGTAGCGTTCGGTGATGTCGGTGTAGGTGTTGACGAAACCACCGGTAGGCAACGGATGGGTGCGGATTTCCAGGACCCGGCCATCGAACAGGCGCTGCTCACATTCGCGGACCGGTCGTCCATTGCCATCGCGACTGGCCGGAGTCAAAAGGTTCAATTCGCTGTCGGCGATCACTTCGGCAAACGGGCGATGGGCAGCCACCGGTGCCAGGCCGCTCAGCTCCAGGAAACGCCGGTTCCACAGCTCCAGAATGCCCTCGGCGCTGACCATCGCCACCCCTTGGGACAGATTGTCGACCGCCCGCTGCAACAGATGGGACTTCTGCGCCACCGCCTGCTCACGGCGTACGGTTTCGCTGAGTTTGACGTCGGTAATGTCGGTGAACAGAATCACCCGCCCACCTTCCTGGGTCGGCCGCTCGCTGACTTGCAGCCAGCGCCCGTTCTGCAGGCGGTAAAGCAGGTTTTCGTCGGCATGCCCGCGAGGTTCTTCGGTGAACAGGCCGTTGTTCATCATCAACCGCTTGACCTCGGTCAGGCGCATGCCGGCATTGATCCGCACCCGGCTGTTGCTCCAGAACGCCTTGAAGCGACTGTTGAACAGCACGATGCGCTGCTCGGCGTCGAACAGGACGAAGGCGTCGGATATGCTTTCGATGGCATCGATCAGGTGTTGATGCGCCGTTTCCGCGCGCAGGCGGGCTTCGCTGAGCAAATGATTACCGGCCTTGAGTTCGGCCATGGCCTGGTTCAGGGCATCGGTGCGTTCGCGCACTTGCTCGGCCAGCACCACCGAATGCTGGAACGCCGCGTACGGATCGTTGCCGCGGGTCACCCCGGACTCGACCCGTTCGATCAGCGCGCCATTGATGCGCTGCAGTTTATGGTTTTCCAGGCGCAGCCCGGCCAGTTCGGCCTGCAGCTCAGCGATGTCCTGGGGCACGGCCGCGGGCAATGGCAACGCCGGTGAAGGTCTGGTTGATATGCATGCCATTGAACTGTTCTCCATAGGTGTTGAAACCCATCACCCGTTGCTCACGCAAAAACGAGCCGATCTGATCGAGGCTGCCGTCGTCTTCGAGTTCCAGACGCCGCAGGAAACAGTCGCAACCGATGGTCAGCAGCAAATCGCCCAGGCGCTCCTGCAACCCCTCGAACAGGCTCTGCAGGTTCGGCAGCATCGGCCCCGGGGTCATGGCGGTGAGGACGATGCCGTTTTCCACGGCGCAGTAGAAACTCAGGCTCAGGTCCGGATGCACCTGCTGGATGGCCCGCACGTAGTACTGCTGGTTGATCCGCACCGCCAGCGGGTGCGCGGCGAAGACCCGGTGATCGAGTTGCGCCACCGGCACGCCGATGTGCCGGGCGTACTCGGCGGCGGCCGGCTCGGCATTGAGCTCGAAGACCCGGCGCAAGGTGCTGTCGGCCCCGGTAACCACCAGCTTCTCGGCGCGGGGCAGCACGTGGTGGGTGGTGAACACTTCGAAATCCAGCCAGGTGTTGACCAGCACCACCACGGCCGCGCCGCTGTGAAACTCGCCATCGAAGTACACATGGGTATGGGTCAGGTAGTTATCGTCGCCGGCCGAGCCGCCGAAATGCGGAATGTCGCCCAGTGCCGCGCTCAAGGCCGCCAGGACCATTTCTTCACGGCTGGACAGGCCATCGAGCAGGGTCAGGGCAAAGCTGTTGCCCTTGATCGGCGCCAGGGTGTTGCTGCGACAGCCACTGACCAGGCGCTCGACCATTTGCTGGGCGTCGATCAGGCTGAAGTGCTCCATCTGGTCGATCAGCTCGATGGCGATGGAAAAGTGCCGGTGATCGAAGCCCACCGCCGTCACGCAATTGCGCCCGTAGCCCAGCGGAGTGATTTCCCCGGCGCTGGTGCAGCCCGCCAGGCGAATGCCGCCGAAGCTTTGCTGCAAGGCCTGGCCCAGCGCCTGCAAGTCGTACTCGGCGGAACAGAAGAACAGCACGAACCCCAGGTGCGGATGCAACAACTGTCGTGCCAGTTCCTGCGCGACCTGCCGGGCATCGGTGGCCTGGGACATTGCACTGACGACGCCTTCGCTCTGCTGCATCCTTACCTCCCGCAGGTGCGTGTGTATGAGGCACGAGTGTACGAAGTCTGTGGGGGGCGACGAATGCTACTTGGGTAGCGGGTAACCGCTTCGATGGGATGAGAGAGTTAAAGCTCATACCTGTGGGAGCGAGCCTGC
>NZ_JBFULI010000105.1:0-5150 GCF_056400405.1 Pseudomonas sp. P5_B3
TGGTTGTGGAAACCACGGAGCGGGTGATATCCGAGCGCCGGCGACAACTGGCTGAAGACGCTTATCGTGCGGATAACGAGCGGGTGCGCCTGGCATTGAACGCCGGTGCCTTGCTCGGTTCCTTTGTCTGGGACATCAAGACCAACGTGTTGTCGGGTGATGAGCGATTCGCTCGCACGTTCTCTTATCCACCCGGGCATGACCTGAGCAACCTGTCACAGGAAATCGCCAAAGGGCGGACCCATCCGGACGACCGTAGCTGGGTCCAGGAACGGGTCACGCTGTCGGTCGAGACTGGCGAACCCTACAACGTCGAGTACCGGATCCAGCGTCCCGACGGCAGTTACTTCTGGGTGCTCGCCAGCGGTTGCTGCGAATTCGATGAGCAAGGCGAGGCGTTTCGTTTCCCTGGTGTGCTGATCGATATTCACGAACGCAAGATCGCCGAAGAGTCCCTGCTCAAGTTCACCCGTAACCTGGAACAGCGGGTGGCTGATGAGGTGGAGGCGCGTCTGGCGGCGGAAGAACAACTGCGCCAGTCACAGAAACTCGAAGCCATCGGCGGCCTCACTGGTGGCGTGGCCCATGACTTCAACAACCTGTTGCAAGTGATCGCCGGCAACCTGCACCTGCTCGCGCGGCATGAGCCGGGTAACACCAATGTGCAGCGCCGGGTCGCGGCGTCGATTGCCGCCGTCGAGCGCGGTGCCAAGCTGTCCTCGCAATTGCTTGCATTCGCCCGTCGCCAACCGTTATCGCCTGCGGTCTTCACACTGCGGCAGATTTTCGATGGCCTGGCGGAGTTGTTGCTGCGTGCCTTGGGTGAAACCCTTCAGGTGCACATGACGGCCCCCGAAGATTCGTGGAATGTGTTTGTCGATCGTAATCAACTGGAAAACGCCATTCTCAATCTGGCGATCAATGCCCGTGACGCCCTTCAAGGCGAGGGCAGGATTGACATTTGCGCGGAAAACATCGTCYTTGATCGCGAATTTTGCGCGGGAAAAGGTATTGCCGCCGGGGACTATGTGCGGGTGTCCGTGGCGGACACCGGCGTCGGCATGCCGCCGCAGGTGCTGGCCCAGGCGTTCGAGCCGTTCTTCACCACCAAGGCCGACGGGCAGGGCACCGGATTGGGCTTGAGCATGGTGTTTGGTTTCGTCAAACAGAGCGGCGGTCATATCGAAATTGCCAGCGGCGTCGGGCAGGGGACTCGGGTGCAGTTGTACTTCCCGCGCACCTTGCGCGCGCCACCCAGCGAAACGCTGAGCCCTGACGTGCCGCAACGGGGTGGGCACGAACGCATCCTGGTGGTCGAAGACAATGAGGCTGTACGGGGGTCGGTGGTGGAGTTGTTGCGCGAAGAGGGCTATCAGATCCTCACGGCCACCAACGGTGACGTTGCCATGCAAATGTTGCTGGAAGGGTTGGCGGTGGACCTGATATTCACCGACGTGGTCATGCCCGGCCTGATCAAGAGTTCGGACCTGGCGGCCTGGGCGAAGGTGCAGGAACCACCGGTAGCCGTACTGTTCACCTCGGGGCATACCCGCGACATCATCTCGCGCAATCACCAGCTCAGCCCCGACACCCACCTGCTGAGCAAACCCTACAATCCCGAAGCACTCAGGCAAATGGTGCGCACGGTGCTTAACGGCTGAAACCGGTGGAGGTGTGGGCGCAGGCAAGGTGTTATCAGGTTGGCGACAGGACGACGAACGGACACCGCTGGTCTGACAGGTGGTCGACAGAACGGGCTGACCGAGGCCATTCTGATAGTTGGTGAACGCAATTGATCGCGATTCGCTGCCGATCAACAAACGGAGGTGTTCCATGCCGGTGCCCCATGACCTTTATCAGGATCTGAAACGTTCAAAGGAAGAAATCCAGCAGAAACGCACCAAGGATCCGTTACTGGATTCACTGCTTAACAAGTATTCCCAGGCGGATGCCGAAGTGGTGAAAGCAGAGGAGGCCAAGTCCAACGATGACATGGTAAGGAGGCTCAAGGAGGTGCGTTTGCAGGTCAAGGACAAGATCGTCAGGCAACTTGGCTCGTCGTCCTGACCCACCAGCCTGCCACCGATGACCTGTGGCTGAACGGCTGGAACGGCAACCAGAACCGGCACCTCGAATGCTCAGAGACCAATGTTATGGCTCTCAACGAGGTGCCTCATGACCCATCCCGAGTTTTCCGGTGAACTGAATGCTGTCCCTGTGGGAGCGAGCTTGCTCGCGATAGCGGAGGGTCAGTCAGCAGTGATATTGAATGTGCCTCAGTCATCGCGAGCAAGCTCGCTCCCACATGGGTTTTGCGGAGAATTCAGGAAGGGGGCCTGCTCATTGCAATGCCTTGCTCAACGGCAATCGCACCATGTTCTGCGCTTTCAGTGAACCGAAATACAGCCAGTCTCCATACTCGCGCACCGTGGTGATGGGCGAGTAGTTGTCGCGGCTGCCGTTCTGCAGGTTGGCGATCACTTTGCCCTCAAGGTCCAGGCCCAGGGCAAACCCGCGTTTTTCCACGGGCTTGGGCAATACGGTCATGGCTCGCACGATCATCTTGCGCACGAACGGATGGGCCGCCGTGCCATCGAGCAAGGCGTTTCGGGGGGCATACAGGGCCACCCAGAAGCGGTCGCGGCCATTGAACGACAGGTTGTCCGGCAGCCCTGGCAGGTTGTCGATGAACAGGTCATGGGTGCCGGCCTTGGGGCCGCTGAGCCAGTAACGGCTGATGCGGTAGGCGCCGGTTTCATTGACCAGTACATAGGCATCGTCCGGCCCCAGGGTCACGCCGTTGGCAAACTCCAGCTTATCCAGCACAACCGACGTCTTGCCGGTCTGGAAGTCGTAACGCAGCAGGCGACCGTCACCACCATGTTCGATTACGGCCTCACCGTCGTGGCCATAGCCGAACCGGCTCGAAGCATCGCTGAAATAGGCGTAGTGACCCGGTTTGTCGATCGCCACATCATCGGTAAAACCGAAGGGAGCGCCGCCGGCCTCTGTGGCCAGGGCCACCAGGCGACCTTGGGCATCGAGGGACAACAAGCCTTTGACCGCATCGGCGATCACCAGCAGACCATTGGGATGACGGGCCAGACCCAATGGCCGGCCTCCGGTAACGGCCAGGACTTTGGTGGTCTTGCCATCCAGGCTGGTGCGGATCAGGCGACCGTCGTGCAGGCCGGTGATGAGTGTGTCGTTTTCCAGCAACAGGGCTTCCGGCCCGTCGATGTTTGCGGCACCCACGCGTTCCACGTCCTTGAGTCGCTGATTGTCGGCGTAGATTCCGCTGTCGAGGGGCGGTGCGGGTTGTGGTGTCCAGGCCACCGGCCGCACCTTGGTGGGCATCAGTAGCAGGAAGGCACCGACGGCGACGATGACCAGCAACAGGCATTTGAAGGCTCTGCTCACGCGCCGACTCCTGTCGCCGTCAAATACTTCTGCGCCATGTCGCGCAATGCCAGCATCGACGCCGCCGATTCCCGATCGATGCGGCGCTTGAGCAGCAACCGGTTGGCTATCCGCATCGCCAGGCCGCTGAATTGATATTCCAGGGTGCGGACGAAACGTGAGTCGTTGCCCTCGGCATCGCATGCATAGGTCACCACCAGCGACAGGCCATGATCACCCTGGGCCCGGGCGCTCCAGCGCCGTCCGGGCAGGTACTCCGCTACCTCCCAGCGCAAGTGTCCGTCGCGGCCACCAGCGCGGATGTCCTCTTCGAAACGTGCGCCGGCATGTAACGGGCCTTTTGGCCCATCGATATGCAGCGACGACGGATGCCATTGCGGCCAAAGGGTCACGGTGCTGGCGTAGGCCAGTACATCGATCGGGTTTCCGGCAATGACAATCTGATGCTGCATGCGGGTCATGGGTGTTCTCGTCAGGTTCAATGGCGCAGGTTCCGGCTCCCAATAGAGGGTGCCGAACAGATAGTCCATCAGCGGGAAAACGATGTTGAAATTACGCTCCTGCATCAGTTCGCGGCGGTGATGCAACTCGTGCAGTCGGCGCATCTGGCGGATCCACGGCAGTCGTGTGACCGGGTTGCGCGACGGCAGGTGCTCGCAGGCATGAAACACTTCATAAGCCAGGTAACCGAGGACAAGAAGGCCGCCGGCCAATCCGGCGATGTTGGTATTGATGTGCTTGAGCAGCCACCAGAGGGGCAGGGCGACGGCGAGGGTATGCAGCACGATCAGCCATGCCGGAAACAGTATCACCCGCCAGTCGCGGGCGCTGTCGTAGGTCATGTGGCCCGGGGTGAAAAAGCTGTGGTGGTCGCCGGCGTGGCGGGCATAAAACAGCCGGGCGAAACCCTTTCTATGATGACCCAGGTGGCGATGCACCATATACACGCCGAGGTTGAACAGCAGCAGCGTGACGGGCACCGCCAGCCATTCTGTTGGCCGCACCTGATGTACGGTGCTCCAGAAAGCGCTGATCGCCAGCGCCCCGAACAACAGGACAAAAGCGCCGTGCAGCCAAGGGTTGTAGAGCGGATGAATGTCGGCGCGGTAACGGCTGCGGAATCCTTCGGTGGTCTGCCTCACTGCAATCACCTGTCGTTATTGTTATCTTTTTCAGATTAGCCGATCCCGGTGATTTGACGGACCGAACCTTGAGGACACAACGGCCATGATCCGGTGCAAACCGGTTTCAGGTCAGCGGGTCCCAGCGTTGCGACCAGTCTTCGTCGGAGTCGATAAACTCGCGCAGCAGGTAGAAGGCGCGTTGCAGTGTCGGCGAGTCACGATCGCGCGAATAGACCAGATAGGTCGGGTAGTTGAATTCCGGCGCCTTGGGCACCCGTTCCAGGGCGCCACTATCCAGATAACTCTGCACGACGCGGGTGCGGAAGTAGCCGCTGCCGCCGTTTTCGAGAAGGTACTGCAGGCCCAGCGGGCCAAGATTGAAGCTCAGCGCAGCCTTGGCTTTTTCCGGCAGGGCGGCGTCGTGCTGGCGTCGGAAGTCAGCGCCCCAATCGATGTACACATAAGGATCTGGCTTGCCGGCCAGGCGCACGAGAATCAGCTTTTCTTCGAGAATCTGCTCGACCTGCAGACGCGGCCAATACTCGGGCTGATACACCAGCGCGGCATCCAGAACGCCCAGCTCCAGCTGACGCAGCAGGTTTTCTC
>NZ_JBFULI010000106.1:0-5082 GCF_056400405.1 Pseudomonas sp. P5_B3
GTACGGTGCCTTTGAATTCCGATCAGGCCAAGGCGGTGATGATGGGGACAAGGATCATGGCTGCCGCTGAAGAGCGAACCCATGGAAGCCTTGGAGAGATCGTTGAGATCATCGAAGAGATGAAGCACGTGAGTGACGTGCCTCTTCCTGTGTCCCTATCTGTATTAGCGCCTCAAGGGGCCCCTGAAGGTTCATCTGAAGGCTCACCTGTCCACACCTTCGAGTACCTCTCAGGGCTCTACATGGCCGAGCGTAAAGACGACCTCACAGGCTCCACGCTGAAGAACCTCAAGGCGTCCTGCGGGACGATCAGCAAGTTGCTTGGTGGCCTGGACCTGAAGACCCACAACAGGGCTCACATGATGGCCTTGAGGGATAGCCTCAAAGAGGGCCGTAAGGTCTCGACGGTCAATAAGATCCTGACCCATCTTTCAACGATCATGGGCTGGGCTGAAGCCAACGCCTATATCGACAAGGCCTTCGATAAAAAGCTTCAGATCCTCAAGGGCGCTGAGAGCCAACGCAAGGAGTTCTCACCGGCTCAAGTGGCTGCCTTGATGGACTATGCGAACAAGCTCCCTGCAACAGACTGGAAGCGCTGGGCGCTGAGTCTTGGCGTAGTCTCTGGGGCTCGTATTGGCGAGATCTACCAGTTGACCTCGAAGGACATCATTGAGGTCCAAGGCTTGCTGGTCATGGACATAAACACCAATGACGGAAAGACCATCAAGAACAAGTTCAGTATCCGTAAGGTGCCCTTGGTGGCGGCCTATGGGTTGGACTTGGAGGCGCTCAAGGCCTTCGCTGAGGCTGCCGATGGGAAGCTCTTCAAGCGGTCCTCAAGTGGCTTCACGTCCATGCTCAATCAATTGACTCGTGATGTACTGGGCACCGAGACCAATACCGGTCTTTCCTTCCACTCCCTTCGTCACTCCATGTCGGGGCGCCTCAAGTCTGCAGAGGTGCCGATGGGTATCTCTCAGGAGATCACTGGGCATAGCTCTGGGTCGATCACGTATGACCTCTATGGGGCCGCTGGGAATGTACAACTGGGCCGTATGGCTGAAGCACTGACGGCTGCTCTTCTGGCCGAGTAGTGAAGTTGGGTCTACCGTTTTGCGGTAGGCCTCTATTCAAAGCGCAATGAAGGCCGCTGAGATCCCTGTGGGAACCACTGAGTCAATCTTGGGGCATTCGTCGGGGTCGATCAGCTATGACCTGTATGGGGCCGGGGCATCTGTGGAAGTGGGACGGATGGCTGTAGCGCTGAAGGCAGCCTTGCTCACTCAGGTACTCACTGTCGCCTGAGTGATGCCTTAATGATATCGTTAAGCGATTTACCTAAAGAGGCTTCAAATGCGTTGTGCTGCTATCTGCTTTACTTTGCCTATAGGTCTCGTATCGGGATGCAGTAACTATTCCTCAAACCTACAAGTAGGCAATGATCAGTCGTACACGAGCCCCAAAGACCAGCGAGGGGCTATTCGTACGGCTAAAGTCTACAAAGCGCTGCCGTCTGGTGCTGAAATACTAAGTGTGGTTTTCGCCTGATAGGATGAGTGAAAATGATGAGTGTGTATAAGAGGTGTTTGGTTGTTTTGGCGGGGGCAATGTTTCCAATCCTTGGTTACTCCGCAGATGCGGATAAGAATTGGATAAGTCTCGTGTTAGCAAACGATGGATCAAAATGGGAGGCCATGGCCGGCACATTCGAGTATTCAAAAAATAAGAGCGATGTTCCAATTGCGGTATTAGTCGGAAGGATAGTTAGCCCCAAGTCTTCTAAGATAGAGTTGCATAAGTGGTATGTCTCTGCTGGGGATTGCAATAAAAAAATGGGGAAGTTGGTTACTCTAAGTGTTAGTGGCGAATATCAATTCGAAAATGATTTTTTGTTTGAGAGTGGGAATGTCGCCTCATATGTTGCCAAATTTATTTGTGATGTGGCCGAGCAAGGCATCAAAAATGCTAATGGTAAGAGTTTGTGAGCTTCTTTTGAAACACCGATCAACGCGTAGCACCTGAACCACTGCGTTGAATATTTGAGGTAGACCCGAAAGTGTTCAGGTCACGTGATTTCCCGTTGTGGTTACGGGATGGCTTTGGGTTCTGATCCATTCCGCAAGCGGATCACTGAGGAACCCTTTCCAGGATCCACAGGCTGAGAGAATGACGCTAAGCAGACCAGCAAGCCATCGCAGTGATTCTTATGGACGACCCGAATGGAAGCCAGAATATCAACAAATATTTAAAACCCCTCACTATTGAGAGGACACCAGAAGAATCGAAAGCCATTCTTTGAGGCACCTCTCAGATTCCTACCGGGCTCCCTTGCGTACCCGACCAGCGACAACCGAGACGACCAGTGCGACCACCTTTCATGGGAGGAACGCCAAGCGCTCAACAGTCCCCGGTAAGCAGACCTCAGTGTCTGGCTCCAGTAGGAAGGAGCGCAGCTTGATATTGTCACTCGTTAGTCGATGTCCATGGAGGACACCGCTGAGAGACCTTGCACGGGATTGGGGCCACCGTGTATTGCTCAAGTTGCACGGGGGCCTTTAACTTAAAGATTCTTAAAGATTGCTCATTGAGTAACTCTTATTATTATTCTTTAAATAAATCTTTATTCTTTATCTTTAGGATTCCTTATAGATATCTCAAGTTGTCTCTAAGTTAGGGATTGGTCTGGCGACCATGATAATCCCTATTCTCTCAGTCACCTCAAGGAGGTCCTATGCTATTCCACTTCAAGTTAGATGGTCTTGAGCCTCARCATCAAGCTGACCTCTTAGCCATCGAAGCGACCATGACTCCGAGATCGGCCTATGCCATCTTCACCGTCAAGACTACGGGTCTCAGGGCTCACAAGGATGTCGAAGGTGCCTATGCGTTCCTCAAGACGAGGATGTCTGTGTACCACGTAGACGCCCTCAAAGAACTCTTGGAGACCCTTAAGATCGACTTGGATAGATTGGTCCGGCTCATGAAGAATGTTCCCACCATTATGTCTAAGCGTCCAAGTGGTGCTAACCACACCCTACTCAGTAGCGAGCTAACGCTACGCCAGCAGTAACCCTGTGTCGCCTCACAGGTCCCCGTAAAGATGCCTCTCAGGTCCGCCATGTCCTGTTAGACCATCAACTTTAAATATCTGAAATCAAGAACCTATTAGTCAGTCTTGGAAGATGCCCACGCGGCTCACTCCTTGCCGTCTTGTCGTGTGCCTCTATGGCGCCAAGGCTGAACTAATGGGTCACCTCATAGGAGATCCAACACCATGAAAATCACCATCACCAACGTCCTGAAAGATGAAGTAACCGTGTCCGGTCAGACCCTGAGCCGTGAGTATGCCGAGAACATCATTCTGCCCATGCTGATCGCTCAATGCGCCACCGTTCAGAGCCGTAAGCTTGAGATCGTTAAGGTCTTCGCTGAGGCCGGTCTGTCGCTCGATGCGGTCCCTGAGGCTGCCCGAGAGTACGCCATAGACAAGTCAGAGAAGGCCCGTCTGCGTCTTCGCCAACAAGCTGAGCATGAGGCTCGTGCAGAGTGTCTCCGTGAGTGGACGCCCCGTGAGCTGGCCCAAGCGAAGGCCGATAAGGAAGCCCGTGCCGCTGCCATCCGTGAGCATGGTGCCAAGGTCTTAGCTGCCCGATCCCGTAACTCTGGCTGGTAAACCCTCAAGGGGACCTTAAAGACCACCCCTCAAACTCAACACACTTCATTCAATCCAATTCAGGAGAACCAAACTATGAAACTGACTAACCAATACATTGCACCAACCAAAGACACCGTAAAGCACGCCTCAGCGGCCTACGAGAACGGTAACACTATCCAGTTCTCCACCGGAGACATCCGCCATGAGAACTTGGGAGCCACCGACGTGTCCGTCTATGTGGAAGCCCTGACAGAGGGCCTCAGCGAATACCTCAATAGCGATGAGTGGCGTGAGGCTGCCATAGAGGCGACCCCTTGCGAGTTCCGTCCGGATGGTACTGAGGCCACTGGTCAACAGATCATCACCATGGCTGATCGCACTGTCACCTTCGACCCTCGCAAGAACTGGGACAATGAGGTGGTCGCTAAGGGCCCCGTCCTGGCCGGGTCTGTGATCTTCACTGAGCCGACCGACACCGCTCTGCTGATCAGCTACCGCCACACCGTCCTCGACCACACCTTGATTGCTGGCTGGACTGAGCAGTCCATGAGTCAGACCGCTGAGAAGCTGTTGCGGGATATCGAGTTCACTGCCGCTGGCAAGATCGCTGGCATCCTCTCGACCGCTCCTTCCACTGAGGTTGTCCCCGCGACAATGCCTACCGGCAAGCCTGTAGAGATCGCTGAGGACCTCATCGACATCTTGACGATGAACATCAACCAAACCGTGGGCACCTCACTGGCTGACTTCGTGGTTCTTCTGCCTGTGTCTCTGGTGGCCGTGTTGAACCGTGCTGCTCAGCGAGCTGGCAAGGGTGACCTCCAAGACCTCATTGGCGCCTCTGTGCAGCCTTACACTGGTACTGATCAGGGTCTGTTCCTGCTGCCTAAGATGTTCACCAGCCTGAGCTACCGTGAAGGTCGTAACGGCGACATCTGGAAGATCCAAGCGACCCGTAACGCTGCCCATCAAGCATGGGACGTTGAGATCATGGCTCAGGTAGACATCGTGGCTAACGGCAAGGTCAAGGTGAAGCTGACCGCTGATGGTCTCCAGACCGAGGATGTGGCCTTCCCGATGATCACCCGCATCACCTTGGCGTAGCTTTAGCTCGCTACTGAGCTGATCTTAAAGAACCCCGTAAGGCCGCACCGTAAAGGATGCGGCAGGGCTTTATTTGATACTATTACGACCACAGAAATAAAAGGCCCACCCCGAAAACTCGGGCAGAAAGGTAATAAAAATAATCAGAAAGTCGACTCTACGACTCACATCACCGTACCGATACTCTCTTGACTCGCCATCAGTTGTAATTTCTAACTTTTTTGTTCTAACTGGTTTGTCAGGAGACCAGTCATGTTTATCACAGATTACAGCCAGCCCATCAAGCTCCCTTGAATTTAACTCGGAGTCCACATCAGGAC
>NZ_JBFULI010000107.1:0-5006 GCF_056400405.1 Pseudomonas sp. P5_B3
GATTTAAAGCGTTTCAAGAATGTGCGATACCTAAAATAAATGAAACGAATTAGATGGGTAAAGTAAGGTCTAGGGCAATTAATAGTTCCAGAGTTATCAAAAACTATTTGAACAGTCTCTTTATGAAACGGGTTATGGCAGAGAAAGGCTGGAGCAAGGACGAGGCTGCACGTCACCTTGCAAACTTTTCGAACTGCGGTAAAAAGATTTCCGTTTCGCAATACCTCAGATCACTCTGAGATCAAAGGTAAAACCTGCTCGACATTGGGCCTAACGATGTTTTAAAAAGCCTTGGCGTCACCCGCGCCAGCGTTGCGCCCCGACTGTGAGGTCTGAATCGCCCCAATTTCGTAGATACATCGGGACTCGAATCTAGCTTGGTGTTGCCCGTAAGAAGCTCATTTCTGACCGTCCGCTTCTGGCCGATTCTGTTGAAAAAGTCGGTTCGCCCAAACAGCCCGGTCATCGACTGGTTAAAACGCCTTTTTTGCACACTGCTACGTGAAATCCGAGTCCGCAAGCCTCTGTCGAAAGTAAAGATTTCAATCTCGGACGCATACTTTTCTGCTGCGCAAACCATGGTCGACTTTTTCAACAGAATCGGCCGATTTCTGCCTGTCACGAAGGGCAATAGTCGACCCGTTGCAGACATTCGTTTTGGTGGGGTTTAGTCCGCGAGCAGCGCGCGTCGGCCTAGAATTGTTAGGTGCCGGGCCGGATGGACTCAAGCATTGCATCGTACTGGGCGCGATAGGCTGCGTAATGTTGCCTCGTAGTGACTATGTTTAGCGAGACGTATGCATTGCCAGTCTGAAGGCACGAAACGACATAATAGGTGGGTCGGCTCTCGCCGGGCCAAGTRCCTTCAAACTCTTGAGTCTTGCCTGAGGCTTGAGCGGCCTGAAATACACGCGGCCCTGAGATAGCCCTATAGAAATCCTCGACAGTCGAGAAGCGATAATCGCAGAACTCGTCCAGTGAGCCGTCGGCTTTTGCGTAAGCAGTGGCCGTAAKTGCAGCGAGGTCGTCTGTTGCTACCAACTGGAACGTCTCTGTCCCAGCGTTGCGCGTGAAAATTGCTGGAGCGTCCAGCGAAAAGACGTTGTTGCCAAAGATGTGGTGAGTGGTTGCAGGCGAAGCTGCCGCAGCTCCTGCCGTAAAGATTCCAATAAGTAGTTTCTTAAGCATCCGTCACTCCTAATGTTGGACATAACCGGCGCCGGAGCGCAGCGGAGGGAGCCCAAAAGCGTAGCATTTGGGCGTCCGGTTGATGGACTTTTTAGGTGTCGTGCTAAGAAGAAAAAGAGGACCAGAATTTATTCTAGTTGCTCTAAACGTCCGCTCCTGGCCGATTTTTGCCTGTCGCCATCGTCCGCTTTGGGTCGATTCTGTTGAAAAAGTCGGCTTCCCCAAAATGCTCGAATACTGGTGGGCGAAAACACCTCTTTTGCACGCTGCTACGTAAAATCCGAGTCCGGAAGCCTCTGCCAAAAAGTAAAGATTTCAATCTCGGACGCGTACTTTTCCGATGCGCAAACCATGGCCGACTTTTTCAACAGAATCGGCCAAACGCGGACATTTAGTTCAGTGTGCTTCGCCGAGCGCTACACCCTAGAAATTATATTTATCGAGTCGACGCTTAAAAGCTTCTGCGGATCCCTCCATGATATCGAGCACTGCGGTCGTGGTATCTGTCTGATCGAGCCCACCCGCGGCAAGCCTAGCGCCTCGACCCTGTGCAACCTCCAAGGCATATACCAGGTCCGTGTCGGCATTCACCGGCAAGTTGGCGTTATGCGTGGCCAAGATTAACTGACGCTGGTTCTTCACTTGGCGCAGCAGTGGCACCAACTCTCGATAGATGAAATTGGAATCCAATTCGTCTTCTGGTTGGTCAATGATGATTGGCCCCTCCCCTTTGGCCAACAGCAAATTCAACACCGCCGTGTTTCGCTGCCCTTCTGACAAGGCATTGCTCTGCACGCTTCCCACCAACGTTCGATCCGCCCGGTACAACTCAATATCGACTCGCTCTTCAACCCGGGTTAGCCGGGCATTGCGCCATTGATTCTTTTGTTCGTTGAAGTAGAGTTTTAGCTCTGCCTTATACTCCAGCAGGGGTAACGGCAGCTGACGATCTTCAGCAAGGACTTCTCGAATATGCAGCCAGGGCGAATCAGCCTCGGGCTGAACTTCTTTCAGGTGTTGCAGAAAACTTTCAAACAACACCTTGCCAATGTGCTCCCATGCCCGGCCTAACCGACTGCGACCATCGGGCGCCATGAGGTTCCATGCTTGAAGAAAGCCTTGATCATCCGCCATTTGCTGAATCAACACGCGAATAGAGCCTCGAGCCTTGTCACTGATCTCTGCGGCAACACGCTGGCGAAGCGTAAACTGACGAACCCACAGCAGGCTCATGTCGTGTAACGCCGCACTCAGGCGGTCGCGTTGCGGAGCCAGTACGTCTAGGCGCTTTTTCTTGTCTTGCAACGATTGCTGTTTGGCCTGACGAGCCTTGTCAATATCCTGCAACCGCGCGACATCTTGTGGTTGTAGACCCCGTTCACGACAAGCGGATAAAAAGACTTCTTTGGTGCCATCCAGCGCCGCCGAGATTTGATCCCAACCGTCCCCTTGTTCAAATAATTGGGTCGCGTCTTGGCGCATCTGCTGCGCAAGCGCCGCCACCTGTGCCTGGTAGCTCTGCCTAAGCGCAGCGGCCTCTTGAGTCAACGCATTGAACCAATCGGCCCTGGGCCATGCCTCAACCCGTCCGTCATTCAAAATGCCACGAGAAGACAGCTCACCAGCCAGCGTGCTCAAGCGATTGATATCCTCAGTCACTTGGCTTTTGACCTGTTCGACGTAACGCCGAGCAGTTTCCGCTCGCTGGTAAAGTTGAGCCTCCTCCAACACCTCACTGCGAGCTTGCCACTGGCGGTTTAACTCCTGGAGCTCTTGATTGAGGACCTTGACCTCCGTGTTCAAGGCGCTGAGCTGATCCATGGCCGCGAACAGTTGTTGGATCTCGGCATGCAAAGTGTCTTCTTGACCTTTCAGTCCTTGTAGCTCTGCTGAGCAGGCCTCATCAATCATCGTCAGCAGACTGCCGCCACCATGGACACCGGTTAGCTCACTGATTTGCTGCTGACTGTAGAACTGAACGGGTAGCTGTTGCAGGTACACCGCGAGGTCGTGAGCTTCCCCTTGCAGCAGTGCATGCCCCTGCTGCGGCTTCAGCGAGATAATATCGACCTGACCTGGAACACTTTCCCAGCCCACCTGAATTTCAGAGTCATCGGTGTAGGTGGCTTTTACCCGATCGAACTTCGCACGCGTCGAGTCCGAGAAGGTATCGCCTTGATCCCGGCCGAACGCGAACCTAAGGAGTTCCAGCGCCGTAGACTTCCCCGTCCCTCGCCCACCAATCAAGGTATTGAGATTCGGTGAAAAGTGGATTTCCAGGTCGGCGAGGAATTTGAGTCCCTGGCACTTCAGAAACACGACCCGCGGATGGGTTTGCTCATCTGAGGGACGTAGGAGCTGCAGTCGCAGTCGTGATTTTCCATCCAGAAACGCTTGCCGTAGCGAGGCAATCGACGGTTTGGACGACTTGACCCACGTGTGACGATAACCCAGCGCATTCGGCAAGGGGCGGCCTTCTGCATCTGCTTTCAGCGACTTTGCATCAGAGGACTGCACATAGGCTGGTTGTAGTCCGGCGCGCGACCAATCCTTGTTGCGCCCCTGGAGAATGGAGCGGTATTTCTCTGAAATGGGGTAGCCGGTCAACTCTAACGCGAGCAAGCCTGGTAATTGATAGTCATCAATATTTCGCGAAGCGGACAGCAAACCATCCTGCTGATCGGCATGCGCCGCGATCACAATGCCGCCATGCTCCTTCTGCACCGTGTCGAGCAGCGTTTTCAAGCTGATCGCCTGCTCGCCTCGGCGAAGCGCCGTCGGTTCACCCCCCCTGAAGCGCTGGTTCTCCGCCAAACCCAACTTGATCAGGATCATGTTGACGCGTTGCACGTGGCGCATTTTGGTGGCGGGGTCGAACAGACATAAGACGTGGTAGCCGATGTCGACTTCAAAACCGGGCAGAATGAAAAGGGGCGCACGGCCAAGCTCCTTGGCGACCGATTTATTCTGCTCAACCAGGTGGGTGAGGAACCAGTCGCGTGGCTCGGATTTTTCCGCGAAGTTGTGGTCGGTGATGCCAATCACTTCCAGTTCAAGCTCATGGCAGCGTTTAAGAAAGCGCTTGGCTTTGCTCTGAATATCTTCCTCGTTAGGCACACCGTTTTGAAGGGGCCGCCGAGGGCTCAGCAGACGCAAGTCATCATCCGCCCAGTGCTTGTTGTCTTCTGGCGTCTGGATCTGAAAATCTGTTTTGAACCAGCGCATGCCTTGGTATTCGCTCACCCGACCTCCCTTTCTCTCGCAAGCTTTCGCAATTGATATTAGCGGTATTTAGCGTGGATGAAGGGCTTCACTCGCAACCATTGATTTGAAACCACGATACCCACTCTGGGTCCAGAGCTCCGTCAGGAAAGCATGAGTTTGTGCGACTGACCTGCTCCGTTCGAATGGCATCGTCATTTAAACCTCCACGCGTGAGGTCGTCAGTCCAAGACAAGGCGACCTGCACTATGCAAGCGCAGCCCAAGCTCTTTTATCCGGCCGCGACTATTCAGCTATCCAATGAAGAAAACTTTTCGCACTAACCGTTAATATTTATGTGCAAAAGTGCCCGACCGCAGCATTCAACTCTGCATCCACCTGCTGGAGTTCGAGAGTCAAATTTTGCAACTTCACACTTTCTTGGGCGCTCTCCTCTGCCACCTCGCGCACCCGAACTATGTTCTGGCTAGCCTGTTCCGCCAAAACCCGTTGCTGCTCCGCGGCCCCTGAGATTTGTTTGTTCATCTGTTCAATGCTCGATACGGCGCGAGTAATTCGTGTCAGCGCCTGAGATGCCTGACCAGCAAGGATCACTG
>NZ_JBFULI010000108.1:0-4613 GCF_056400405.1 Pseudomonas sp. P5_B3
TCAAACATCTTTGGGTTTTGAGAAAACCCTAAACTTGGCTCAGCAATCGTTGGTTACATCTTTGATTTCTCGCGGAGTAACTTGTGATGCTGATAATCTGTTGACTAGCAGTCTGACTCCACAAGCACCCACACGAATTGCTTGATTCAGTTGTTAAAGAGCGGTTGGTTAAGATCTTTCGTCTCAACCGAGGCGCGCATTCTACAGCAGCCTCATTTGCTGTCAAGTGATTATTTTCTGAAGTTTTCCAAGTTTCCTTTTCAACTTCAACCACTTGCGCCTAAGATCTCTCGTCAGCGGGAGGCGAATTCTACAGCGTTACACGCTGCTGTCAACACCTCTTTTTCAACTCCCTTTCGGCTTCGATGAMCTGAAGCAACCYGCTGCCGAAAACTGCGTAACTCATTGTTTACCAAGGAGTTTTCCGTTTCGACTGCGCCGGAAGTGGGGCGAATTATAGGCTTCCAGAATCTGCCGTCAACCACTATTTACGCCTTTTTGGCGGAAGAGGCCTTTCTAGCCATTAAACGCGGAATTCGACGAGCCAAAGGCGGTAGCCGCAGCGCTAACAGCAATGCACCTATAGATGCATAGATCACCCACTCCTTGAGGTCGGCGCGCACAATCCAGAGCATATGCAGTAATCCAAGCCCGAGAATGACATACGCCAGGCGATGCAACTTCTTCCAGCCCGCCCCCAATCGCCGCTGACTGTATCGATTGGAAGTCACCGCCAAGGCCAGCAAACCAAGAAAGCCCAGCACCCCGACAATAATGTAAGGCCGCTTGCGCAACTCGACACCCAACTGAGACCAGTCAAAACCAAGAATAAATGCGCAGTAGCTACTGAGGTGGAGCAGCACATAGGCAAAACACCATAACCCCAACTGTCGCCGCACGGCATTCCACCCCGCCCAACCGGTGAGTTTCTGCAAAGGCGTCAAGCTCAAGATTACGAGCAACAGAACAAGCGCCCCCAAACCCAGCCGGTCGACCAGTACCTTGCCCGGATCCGGCCCGAGGACATCCTCCCAGGCCTGGTACAACCACAGCAGCGGCCACACCAGCACCACGACAAAGACACCGATACGCCAAAACGGATAGCGCATCAGTAGTTCTTCCTCAGGTCGAGCCCCGCATATAGAGAGGCGACTTCCTCTGAATAGCCGTTGAACATTTGCGTGTCGCGCACATTGGGCTYGAACAGGCCGCTGGGCAGGCGGCGCTCACGTGCCTGAGTCCAGCGAGGATGATCAACAGTGGGATTCACGTTCGCATAGAAGCCATATTCATCCGAAGCAATACTCTGCCAGGTGGTTTTCGGTTGCTCGTCGACCAGACTGATGCGCACGATGGACTTGATACTCTTGAAGCCATATTTCCAGGGCACCACCAAACGCAACGGCGCACCGTTTTGATTAGGCAACTCACGCCCGTACATGCCTACCGCAAGAATCGCCAACGGGTTCATCGCTTCATCCAGACGCAACCCTTCTATATATGGCCAGTCGATCAAGGCAAAACCGGAGCGCTGACCCGGCATGCTTTTGGGATCCTGCAGGGTTTCGAAGCGGATGAATCTGGCTTTCGAGGTCGGCTCAACCTCTTTGAGCAAGGCCGAGAGGGGAAAACCGATCCAGGGAATGACCATCGACCAGGCTTCCACGCAGCGCAACCGGTAGATTCGCTCCTCCAGCTGATACGGTTTCATGAAGTCCTCCAGCGCATACCGCCCAGGCTTGCCCACCTCCCCGTCCACTACCACCGACCACGGCTGCGTCTTCAGCGTGCCGGCGTTGGCGGCCGGATCACCTTTGTCGGTGCCGAACTCGTAGAAGTTGTTGTAGTGAGTCGCATCCTTGAACGGCGTGATCGCTTCATCCTTGACGCTGATCGCACCCCACTGGGTAGCCGGAAGTTTTTCGCTGAACCAGGCAGGCGCCTTGACGGGCTCGACATCCGGGTAACGCGCAGCATCGCCAGCGCTGGCCCATTGCGGCAGGCTGCCCAGAGCGAAGCCGGCGACCGTGGCGCCGAGCACATTGCGTCGAGATAGATAGAGGGATTCAGGCGTGACGTCCGACTCATGGCAGTCGGATGTTTTAGGGACTTTGATCAGCATGGCTACTCCGCAGTATTGGAGAACAGATGCACCAACAGACTGCGGAGTATGAGGGAAATTACATCACTCGACGCTTTTACGCCGACGAAGATGTAACAGGTATTGAACCGGGCCGGAGGCTGCATAGGCAAGAAACACCAGCAGCAGGATGCGCGGCGGATCACTGAAAACAACCGCAAACACCAACACTACTGCGAGAATCGCCACGAAAGGCACTCGCCCCTTCAGGTCCAGCTCCTTGAAGCTGTTGTACTTGATGTTGCTGACCATCAGCATGCCGGCCGCAGCAACCATCAATGCAACCAGGAAGGACATCTTCGACCCCTGGATACCGTAATCGCTGAACGCCCAGACGATACCTGCAACCACACCCGCAGCGGCGGGACTGGCCAGACCGATGAAGTAGCGCTTGTCCGCGGTGCCGACCTGGGTGTTGAAGCGCGCGAGACGCAAAGCCGCGCCCGCCACATAGATGAAGGCGACCATCCAGCCAACCTTGCCCATGTCACCCAGGGCCCAGCCGAAGGCCAGCAATGCCGGCGCCACACCAAAGGCAACCATGTCCGACAGCGAGTCATACTCGGCACCAAAGGCGCTCTGGGTATTGGTCATGCGCGCAACGCGACCATCAAGGCCGTCGAGTACCATCGCGACGAAAATGGCGATGGCCGCAAACGCAAAGTACTTGCTCGCATTGGCGGAGTCGCCGGCACTCAAGGCTGCCTGGGCGCTCATCGAGTTGATGATGGAATAGAACCCTGCGAACAGGTTCGCAGTGGTGAACAGATTCGGCAGAAGATAGATACCACGATGCCGGACTTTACGACCTTCAGCGTCATGCCCTTCCTCGACATGTTCATCGATGGGCAGCAGGCTTTCGGCGTCAGAAGCCTGGTTTGGCTCTTCGGGGCGTTCGCTCATGGACATTACCTTGCAACGGGGTGGAAAGTCTGGACAGGTGTCTGGGACGACGGTTCGGCCGCAAACGATGCAGCTTTATACCAGAACCGGCCTCCCAAACGAAAAAACGCGGCCTAAGCCGCGTTTTTCGTACAAGGGCGTGACTTAGTTTTTAGCTTTGTCGACGATCTTGTTGGCACCGATCCACGGCATCATGGAGCGCAGTTGCTCGCCGATGATTTCGATACCGTGAGCGGCGTTGTTACGACGCTTGGCGGTCATCGAAGGATAGCCGGTAGCGCCTTCGCTGATGAACATCTTGGCGTATTCGCCGTCCTGAATACGTTTCAGGGCGTTGCGCATGGCCTGACGGGATTCGGCGTTGATGACTTCAGGGCCGGTCACGTACTCGCCGTATTCGGCGTTGTTGGAGATCGAGTAGTTCATGTTGGCGATACCGCCTTCGTACATGAGGTCAACGATCAGTTTCAGTTCGTGCAGGCACTCGAAGTAGGCCATTTCCGGCGCGTAGCCAGCTTCAACCAGGGTTTCGAAACCGGCCTTGACCAGCTCAACGGTACCGCCGCACAGAACGGCTTGTTCGCCGAACAGGTCGGTTTCGGTCTCGTCCTTGAAGGTGGTTTCGATGATGCCGGTACGACCGCCACCGACGCCAGCAGCGTAGGACAGAGCGACGTTCTTGGCATTGCCCGAGGCGTCCTGGTAGATCGCGATCAGGTCAGGGATACCGCCACCCTTCACGAACTCGGAACGTACAGTGTGGCCTGGAGCCTTCGGCGCGATCATGATCACGTCGAGGTCAGCGCGCGGCACAACCTGGTTGTAGTGGATCGCGAAGCCGTGGGAGAAGGCCAGGGTGGCGCCTTTCTTGATGTTCGGCTCGATTTCGTTCTTGTACAGGGAGGACTGGAATTCGTCCGGGGTCAGGATCATGACCAGGTCGGCAGCTGCAACTGCAGAAGCAACATCGGTCACTTTCAGGCCGTGGGCTTCAGCCTTGGCAACGGTAGCCGAACCTTTACGCAGGCCGACAGTCACGTCAACGCCGGAATCTTTCAGGTTGCACGCTTGAGCGTGCCCCTGGGAACCGTAACCGATGATGGCAACTTTCTTGCCCTGGATGATCGACAGGTCGCAGTCTTTATCGTAGAAAACTTTCATGAATTTCCCCTATATCAGGCCGTTCAGGCCGTTCGCTAATTTGGTTTAGATGCTGAGTACTTTGTCGCCGCGGGCAATGCCRGTCACGCCGCTACGGACGGTTTCCAGAATCGATGCAGTGCCAATGGACTGAATGAAGCTGTCGAGCTTGTCGCTGGTACCGGTCAGTTGAACGGTATACACGCTGGCGCTGACATCGACGATCTGTCCACGGTAAATATCGGTAGTGCGCTTGATCTCGGCGCGCTGGGCGCCGGTGGCCTTGACCTTGACCAGCATCAGTTCGCGCTCGATGTGAGCACTCTCCGACAGGTCGACCAGCTTTACCACTTCGATCAGCTTGTTCAGGTTCTTGGTGATCTGCTCGATGACCTCATCGTGACCAACGGTGGTCAGCGTCAGACGCGAC
>NZ_JBFULI010000109.1:0-4493 GCF_056400405.1 Pseudomonas sp. P5_B3
TTCTACAGTTGTACAGCAGCCTCATTTGCTGTCAAGTGATTATTTTCTGAAGTTTTCCAAGTTTCCTTTTCAACTTCAACCACTTGCGCTTCAGATCTCTCGTCAGCGGGAGGCGAATTCTACAGCGTTACACGCTGCTGTCAACACCTCTTTTTCAACTCCCTTTTGGCTTCGATGAACTGAAGCAACCTGCTGCCGAAAACTGCGTAACTCATTGTTTGCCAAGGAGTTTTCCGTTTCGACTGCGCCGGAAGTGGGGCGAATTATAGAGATCTGAAATCTGCCGTCAAGCACTGATTTAGGTTTTCTATCAATAAGCGGCAGAAAGCAGCAAAACACCCCAAAGGGTGCCTATATAGAGGAGCCGAAATACCCCTCTATATAGAAGAAACCAATCAGAGAACGCCCGAAGCCTTGAATGCGGACACCGCCCCGGCATCCAGGCCCAACACCCGCTGCAAAACTTCCAGCGTGTGCTCACCCAGCAGAGGAGGTGCAAAACGGTACTCCACCGGCGTTTCCGACAGTCGAATCGGGCTCGCCACCTGAGGCACCATCCCGGCCAGTGCATGCGGCAGCTCGATAGCCAACCCGCGCGCCTTGACCTGAGGATCGGCAAACATCTGCGCTACGTCATTGATAGGCCCGCATGGCACGCCAGCCTGTTCCAGTTGCACCACCCATTCAGCGGTCGTCTTGAACACCGTTGCTTGGCGGATCAGCGGGATCAGTACCGCCCTGTTTGCCACCCGCAGCTTATTGGTGGCAAAACGCGTATCGTCCGCCCACTGCGGCTGCCCGGCCACTTCCGCGAACTTGCGGAACTGCCCATCGTTCCCGACGGTAAGGATGAAATCGCCATCCGCCGTAGGAAAATCCTGATAGGGCACGATATTCGGATGAGCATTACCCAGGCGCTTAGGCGCATTGCCTGTCGTCAGGTAGTTCATCGCCTGGTTGGCCAGACAAGCCACCTGCACGTCCAGCAGAGCCATATCGATATGCTGACCACCACCGTCATGATCCCGATGCGCAAGCGCAGCCAGGATCGCGACAGTCGAATACAGCCCGGTCAAGATGTCCGTCAGCGCCACGCCAACCTTCACCGGGCCCGCGCCGTCATCACCTTCAGGTCTCCCCGTCAGGCTCATGAGGCCGCCGAGCCCCTGGATCATGAAGTCATAACCCGCACGTTTGGCGTAAGGACCAGTCTGGCCAAACCCGGTGATCGAGCAATAGATCAGATCCGGATTGATCGCCTTCAGCGATTCATAGTCCAGGCCATAAGCCGCCAGGCCGCCAACCTTGAAGTTCTCGATCAGGATGTCCGACTTGGCCGCCAGCTCTCGCACCAGCTTCTGCCCTTCAGGGCGTGTGAAGTCGATGGTGACCGATTGTTTGTTGCGATTGGCCGACAAGTAATAGGCGGCCTCGCTGGTGTTCTCGCCATAAGCGTCTTTAAGGAACGGCGGCCCCCAGGCGCGCGTGTCATCGCCGTTACCCGGACGCTCGACCTTGATCACTTCGGCGCCAAGGTCGGCCAGGATCTGCCCGGCCCAAGGCCCGGCCAGCACCCGCGATAAATCCAGTACCCGTAGATGCGATAGCGCGCCCATGGACGTTCTCCTTAATAGAACGCCTGGAGGCCGGTTTGCGCACGACCAAGGATCAGTGCATGGACGTCATGAGTACCTTCATAGGTGTTCACCACTTCCAGGTTGACCAGGTGACGCGCGACACCAAACTCATCGGAGATGCCGTTGCCGCCCAACATATCGCGAGCCATGCGCGCGATGTCCAGGGACTTGCCGCAAGAGTTGCGCTTCATCATCGAGGTAATTTCGACTGCAGCGGTCCCTTCGTCCTTCATGCGACCCAGACGCAGGCAGCCTTGCAGCGCCATGGTGATTTCAGTCTGCATGTCGGCCAGCTTCTTCTGGATCAACTGAGTGGCGGCCAGCGGGCGACCGAACTGTTGACGATCCAGGGTGTACTGGCGAGCGGTGTGCCAGCAGAACTCGGCTGCACCCAGCGCACCCCAGGAGATGCCGTAACGTGCCGAGTTGAGGCAAGTGAAAGGACCTTTCAGGCCACGGACGTCCGGGAAAATGTTCTCTTCCGGAACGAACACGTTGTCCATCACGATTTCACCGGTGATCGAAGCCCGCAGGCCCACTTTGCCGTGAATCGCCGGAGCGCTCAGGCCTTTCCAGCCTTTCTCCAGAACGAAGCCGCGGATGTCGCCGGCATCGTCCTTGGCCCAGACCACGAACACATCGGCGATCGGGCTGTTGGTGATCCACATCTTGCTGCCGGTGAGGCTGTAGCCGCCTTCCACTTTGCGCGCACGAGAGATCATCGCACCCGGGTCGGAGCCGTGGTTAGGCTCAGTCAGGCCGAAGCAGCCGATCCACTCGCCCGACGCCAGTTTCGGCAGGTACTTCTGCTTCTGCGCTTCAGTACCGAATTCATTGATTGGCACCATCACCAGCGAGGACTGCACGCTCATCATCGAGCGATAGCCGGAGTCGATGCGCTCGACTTCACGGGCGATCAGGCCATAGCTGACATAGTTCAGGCCGCTGCCACCGTACTGCTCGGGGATGGTTGCGCCCAACAGGCCGACTTCGCCCATTTCGCGGAAGATCGCCGGATCGGTCTTCTCATGACGGAAAGCTTCGAGGATGCGCGGCGCAAGGCTTTGCTGAGCGAATTGCGCAGCCGTGTCGCGAATCATGCGTTCTTCTTCAGTGAGCTGTTGATCCAGCAGCAGGGGATCGATCCAGTTGAAGCTAGCTTTACCGCCCATGAGTGTGTCCTCTCGAATCGGGTCAAATAACGTGGACTGATCCTAGGCCCGGAACGGGGCCACGGCAAACGAGGATTTCGCATAGTGTTGTGCTAATTTATCACTCCGAAACATCGCAAAAGAGCATTTATGCGATGTATTAGTGAGGTTGACGTACATGCGCAGAAAGATACCCAGCACCACCGCCCTGATCAGCTTCGAGGCCGCGGCGCGCCACGAAAGCTTCACCAAGGCCGCCCAGGAACTTTCGCTGACCCAAGGGGCGATTTGCCGACAGATCGCCAGCCTTGAAGAGTTCCTCAGTGTGGAACTGTTCCGACGCTCGCGGCGCGGGGTCAAGCTTACGGAAGCCGGCCTCTCCTACAGCCGTCGAGTGGCCACTCAACTCGATGCCGTTGAGCGCGACACCTTGTCCGTGATGGGCCAGCAAGGTGCCAATGTGATCGAACTGGCGGTGGTTCCGACCTTCGGCACCCAATGGCTGCTGCCGCGACTCAAGGACTTCCAGCAAAAACACCCGGAAGTGACGGTCAACCTGACCAACCGCACACGACCGTTCCTGTTTGCCGACACTGATTTCGATGCGGCGATCTATTTCGGCGATGCGGATTGGTCGGGTACAGAGTCCCACAGGCTGATGGGTGAAAATCCGATGCCCGTTTGCAGCCCCAACCTGCTCGGAAACAAGACCAGTCTGACGCCCGGCGAAATCGCCGACCTACCTCTTCTGCAACAAACCACCCGCCCCTATGCCTGGCGCCAATGGTTCGATTCCCAACACCTGAATGTCCCGCGAGACATGACAGGCCCCCGCTACGAGCTATTCTCCATGCTCGCCCAGGCGGCCATGCACGACATGGGCATTGCCCTGATCCCGCCGTTCCTGATTCAACGTGAGCTGAAAGAGAAACGCCTGGTGATCGCCAACCCGCAAGCACTGTCCAGCATCAAGGCTTATTACCTGATGATTCCTGAGCGAAAGGTCGAGTCCGCGTCTTTGAGGGCATTTCGTGACTGGCTGGTAAATCAGGCGCACAGCTACAACCTAGAAGGATAAAGGACTATTAGCGTTACCTGACCCCGTAGTCAGCAAATATAAAGACCTACAGATATACGTATTTGTCGCATACCAGCAAACTGTGTCGAGAAGTCGTACAAACGTCCCACAAGCGCCTGACCACGCGGCTTTGCGCCACTATTTCGAAGCGATGCCGCATCATTCATACGGCCGATGTGTAAATTCTTCAATTTCGGCCAGAATCCTTGCAAAGCACGGTCTGCAAGGGATAGAGCCGGTTGGTTGCGACATTCGGTCACGGGGTGACTTGTAGTTAATTTTCCGTCACCCGTCATAATCCCTTGAAGGGCACAAAGTTCGCCTGCAAAATGCCGCGCCCCGCCCTGATTCGGCGGGATCGTGCTGATCGGCCGCCCCAGCCGCACCATCCGTAGTGCCTGGGTTTACTCAACAAGATCACGCAGGAGATTTGACGTGCACATTGGTGTTCCTCTCGAAACCCAGACCGGTGAAACACGGGTTGCCGCAACCCCGGAAACCATCAAGAAGCTGATCAGCCAGGGTCATAAGGTCACTGTACAAAGCGGCGCCGGCGTCAATGCCAGCGTTGTCGACAGTGCCTATGAAGCGGCCGGCGCAACCATTGGCAGCGCCAATGACGCGTTT
>NZ_JBFULI010000110.1:0-3867 GCF_056400405.1 Pseudomonas sp. P5_B3
TCTGGCAGGTGACGATGCGCGCCTGCAACCGGGGTTGGCGTTCGACCTCAACGAGCATCCGCGCGAAGACTTCAACGACCGCTGGCGCACCATCGCCATCACCCACGCAGGCAAACAACACAGCAGCCTGGAGGAAGAAGCGTTCGGCAGCGGCAGCGGCACGTCCTACGAGATGCAGGCCACAGCCATTCGCTGGACCTCGGATTGGAAAGCCCCATTGCGTGACAAACCCTGCATCGACGGCCCGCAGATCGCCACGGTAGTCGGCCCGCCAGGGGAAGAGATTTATTGCGATGAATGGGGCCGGGTCAAGGTGCAGTTCCCGTGGGACCGTTCGGACAAGAACAACGATCAGAGTTCGTGCTGGATCCGTGTGGCCCAGGGCTGGGCCGGTGCGACCTGGGGCGCCATGGCCGTGCCCCGGGTGAATCAGGAGCTGATCATCAGCTTCCTGGATGGCGATCCGGATCAGCCGATCGCCACGGGCCGCGCCTACCGCGAGACCAATCTGCCGCCCTATGAACTGCCCAAACACAAAACGCGGATGACCATCAAGAGCCGTACCCATAAGGGAGAGGGCTTCAATGAGCTGCGTTTTGAGGATGAGCTGGGGCAGGAAGAGGTGTACATCCATGCCGAAAAGGACAAGAACGTCCATATCAAACATGACAACACAACGTTTGTGGGTAATGACCGCAGTGAGAAAGTCGGGCATGACGAGCAGATAGAGGTAGGCCACGACCGCAAGGAACAGGTGGGCAATGACGAACGGATAAGCATCGCTCAGGACCACTATCACAGCGTAGGTCGAGATCGAGTGCAGAGTTTCGGTCGCAACCACCAGATCAGCATTGGCAAAGACCGGGTCGAGACCATTGGCAATGATCGACACGACACGATTGCAGTCAATCACCGCATGGAAATTGGCGGTAACGCCGAACAGGTCATTCAGGGTTCCCAACATATCTCTGCCGCGCAAGGCATAGGCACCAAAACCACGACCTATCAGCTGCAAACCAGCGAGAGCCTCGTTCTACAAGGCCCCGGCGGTAGCATTACCCTGGATGCCAATGGCATCACCCTCAGCGGGATTGCCATCTACCTGAATGGGCCGACGCAACTTAACGCTAAAGGCGCAGGACACTCACTCATCCTTAGTGGCGTGCCGACAACCGGCGAACCGATCTGTGTTGGCTGCTGGCTCAAGGCCGCCCGTGAGCATAAAGCCCTCGTGAAGGTGGACGCATGATTCCCGGTGAACTGCTGACGGCACTGACCAACGACCTTTACGCGCACGACGTCCCCCGTCCGCGATATCTCGTCGCGTTGATCGATATGGCGACATTACCTCAGGAAACCCGGCAAAAACTGACGGACCATCCAGGCTTTGATCTGCAACCACTGCTTCTGGCTCCCGGCCTGGAACAGCTCAGGCCATTGGGCCCGCACTTGGCATGTCCACGTGAGGCCACTCGCAAGGGCCATGGCGCACTGATCGACAGTCTTGCGCGCTATGACAGCAATACCATCGTCGCATGGATTACCAGCACTGTGAGCGCCGATGTGCTGGCCCGACATCTGAGTCAGGCCACGTTTGTCGACACGCAAGACAGCGAGCGTTACTTGTTGCGCTACTACGACAGCCGTGTCACGCCGAAGCTCTTGCGCCATGCGCCCGAGCAGTGGAGAGAGTGGCTGCTCGCACCCGTTGTGTCCTGGTGGTGCCGTGGGGCCACTCCAAGCCAGGAACAGTGGCATCGAATCCGCGGAGGAGCACGGTCAATCCCGATCGTTGCCGCCCCGCGATTGGTGATGGACGCCGCGTTATGGCAAGCATTGGAAAGTGACCCCCTGCCTTTCCGGCTACTGGAAACACTCAACGAAACCTCACCCACTTTATTCAGTAGCCCGTGCCATGGAGTGCGTCTGGCGCTGATCGAGTCGCTGCTCAGCCAAGGAAAGAGCCTGGGATTGATTGACCATCACAACCTGACCGATTTCATCATCCTCACCCTCCAACACACCCCCCAACGCTTGCACGGCACTGCCCACTGGCATGCCGCGCTGCAGCGTAGCGCCCGGGGCGAAGGACGCCTGGGCCAGTTGTTTCTCCAGGGAGCACGACCATGACCGCCCCGACCGACCTGCTCAACTTCGTCGCCCGGCAAACGTTCAGCACCGAAGGCAACAGTCCCTGCGTCAGCTGTAAACGCTCGGTGTCCCTGCTGCCGCTGCGCTATGCCGTGATCGGGCACACCGAATCGGCCCTGCCTCCTGCCCTGGCCCAGGCGGAGCCCCTCGCCAGCCTGCCCCTGACCACCGCGCGCTATACCGTGCGCGCACTGCGCGAGGGGTATCTTTATGTGTTCATCCACCGCACCGCGACCGACTGGGTATGCGAGGGCGCCTATCAAACCTACAGCAGCGGCTTGTGCAAGGCCGTGTGGCCCGCCACCCCGGACGACCTGGGGCTGGGCGGCCTGCCGGACTTCGGCGATCGGGTCATCCAGGTCAGCGATCCTGAAGACGTCAACGAAGCCCGGCTGCTGTTCACCCCGGACCTGCTGACGCCGCGCCTGCTCGCCGAGATCCGCACGCAACCGCGGCTGCGCAACACCCTGCGCAAGGTCGATATCCGCCAACTGATCCAAAGCTGCAGCCACACCGCGCACATCATCGAGGCCCAGGCGCTGGACAGTAGCGTCGCCGACCTGCTTGGGCCGACCTCCCCGCCCTTGATGACCCGCCTTGGCGAGCAACTGTTTGCGCCCCCGGCCGGATTCTCGGCCCTGGCGGGTGTGGCCACGCGGCTTGGCGCAACAGCGACCCAGGCGCAGGGTTTTGCCGTGGTGTTGGACGACCCGATCGGCATCACCCAGGAGCTCAATGCCTGGCGCAATCAGAGCGTGGAGACGCTCGAAACCTTCATGCGCAAAACCGACGGCGAAGGCATCGACAACCAGCGCAAACACACCATCGCCTTCGGCCTCGAAAACCTCAAGCTCACCCTCGCCGAACAAGCCGAGCAACGCTACGTCAACCACGCCAACGCGCTTGGCGTGCGGTACACCGACCGCGAGTACGCCAGCAGCAACGTCCACATGGTCACGGCGTCGATGGGCAGCTACCGCAGTTTCCGCAACCCCGCCGACCAACAGCGCCAGGAGCGCGACGACATCGAGCACGCGCGCCACGACAGCTGGGCGAAACGCTACGCGCCGTCGGTCGACGAAGCGCGGCTGCAGGCCTTCATGGCAGAGTTTGATGCGGCCGTCGCCCAAGCCGATGCGATCAAGGACCAGCGCGCCGCCGATCATTTGCAGTGGCTCAACAGCACCGCGTTGCTCGAGGCTTTTGCCTACTACGATGCCAAAGACAGCGGCAACGGCCTGGCGTTCGAAGCGCAACTGGGCGTGGCCGTTGCCGGCATGAACAGTACCGCCCTGGGCGAGGCGCAAATCGACAGCTGGAGCGCCCTCGACGGCACGACGCCGAACAACTGGTTTTGGCGCGGGCTTGCCCAGAATCAGACCCAGGCCATCGAACAGATCAATCTGTTGCTCGCCCAACGCTCGCAACTGCCGACCCTGGACGGCGCTCAGCTGCAAGCCTTGAGCAAGTCGCTGGTCGATATCTACGCCAAAGCCCACGCGCTGGTCGGCGAGGTCAGCCTCAATACGCCGCCCTCTGCCATCCGACTCAGCGGCGCGGTGCTGCTGACCAACACCTTCGGTACCCGCCTGCTGCAAAACAGCGCGGCGTCCAGGCTGGACGGCCCGCTCAACACCGCGCTGGCCCTGGTGTTCAAGGCGAGGCTGGGCCATTTGGGAGAGCAACTGCATTTCGAAAGCAGGACCATGCCGCTCA
>NZ_JBFULI010000111.1:0-3691 GCF_056400405.1 Pseudomonas sp. P5_B3
CTCATGCCAGGCCGAGCCAGCGAGGGATTGTCCCGGTAGTTTTCGCTCACGAAGAGTATTTGACGGTGAGTGTCATCGCTGAAGCCGATCAGGGACTCTTCAGCTTGCATGCCGGCCAACGTAATGTTTCCTGCCCGCAAATTTTCGTAATCACCGGCAAGAAATATTTGCGTGTCTTTTTGGGTGCGGACGTGCAAGCGTTCTTCATCATCAGGTGAGAGCGCGTTGATGTAGATGTTCAGCGAGACGTCAGAAGCAGGCGGGCTAAAATCGAAGCTGGCGATTTCCTGATCATGATGACTTCTGATTACGATAGGCCCCAACGCAAAGCCTGCACCTGCACTCTCCGGTGCAACCTTGAATATTTCCTTGGAGAGCTTTGACAGGCGCGCCTCAACGGGGGCGTTTTTGCCGTTGTAGGACTCGGCACGGAGCATGACGTAGGCATCATCGACCAATAGGTGGAGTTCGTGCACGAAGGTGTCTGGGACTTCGGTGCTCTCAAAATACTGCAGGAATATCTTCTGTGGGGTTTCACGCCTTGCTGAAACCAACATGGATGCGTCCTGCTGTTCATCGTTCTTGACAACCGCGATTCGATGCGCACGCTCATTCAATGCGGCATCAAACCGCTCCTGCGTCACGCCCTCTCCCAACACACGCACCTCAACGGATGAATGATCGGCGCCCAACCCGTAGTAGAGTTTCACATCGCCACCACCAATCCAGTTGGCCGGTAAATCAATCAAGCCTCGGCCCAACCCCCAGGTGCGCATGTTGCTTGTCATTTCGCTCACGTTACGTTTCTCCTGTTCGCTGGGTTGTTTGAAGGCCGCACAGCCGGTGAGAGAACCCAGCACCATGCATGTCAAAAAAAGAATCAGCTGACGCATAGCGGCCTCTTGGCTTTCGCTGCGATTTTGATGAGTGAATAGAGGGTGAAGTGCTGCGTTAGCGGGTTGGCATAGGAGGCTTCATGATCAAAGCCGGGCGCCTTGATTTGCTGGCGGACTTCGCCATTGCGCGCACGCTTTATAGGCGCGCTGCCCGAGCTCACTGGGACGGTGCCGTCGCCGGAGCCATCCTGCATTTGGCAATGCAGTTCCCAATAGCTGGTCTGCACGGTTCTGACCGGCGCGTCGGGATCACCACGCAGGGGTAGCACGGCCTCGGCTTGCCCGCCGACGTACAACGGGCTACGTCCGTCGTCGCGCACCTCATGCATTTGCAGGCTGGACACCGTGAAGGCATCGGGGCTTGAAGCAAAGAGGCCATTGAGGCGAGACCCGCGCTGCATTTTCCAAGTGATAGATTCGAAGCTGGGGTGCTTGTCTTCGCTGCCGTAGTAGACGTAGGTTTGAGGGTGATAGGAGCCGCTAATACGTTGATGAAAGGATTTTGCCTTTTTAATGTTGTCCGCAAATGTTTCCCACGTAATCGGATCACCATCCTTCGGTGCCAACCACTCCTCACGCAGTAATCCCCACCAACGGTCGCGACGTAAATAGATCTCTTCGTAAGGGTCTTTTATAGGCTGACGCGGCATCGCCGAAACGCCTTGATTGTCGATCAGTCTCAGCCAACCCGGGGAATAATCTAGTGTAGGCAGCAATTGCAAGGCACCAGGCGCCTGCGCAAAAACGGCGGTCACTTCCTGGCCGGTCGGGCCAATCACTGCTCCGGCAATGAGATCTTCGTCGCTCATGCCGACCTTGCAACGGCGATAAGCGACCGGAGCCCCAGTGGCGGGCATTACCCCATGCACGACGCCAGCAATTTTGGCGGCCATGCCGGGCAACTGTGCACATCGTCGAACCACCAATCCGCCCATGGAGTGGGTGACCAGAATGACTTGCTGACAGTTTCGACCGTATTGGTGCGTCAGTTCGTCAATGCGTTCGGCCAGGCGCTGTGCAGCGACTTTGTTGGAATCCAACCAGTTATATCCACACGCATGCACCGGCATCCGATAACCGCCGCGCGCCACCAGCTCATCCGAGACAATCGACGGCAACTGGCTGGCCAAGGTGGTACCCAGCCCAGGCATACCGATGGGGATTTCGGGTTTTAACCGGGTGATGTGAGTCGGCCCCGGCTCGACGGCGACGGTATGCAGGTGCTCCGGCCGAATGTCGAATTGTGGCCATTGGTGAGGCAGGAACTCACTATTGAGCGCCTCTTCCAACCAGAGCAGAAAAGCGTGATAGCTGGTTTCACTGACCTCGCCCCAGCCACGTTCTTCATAGCGTTTGCGCAGAGCCAGGAGGGTCTTTTTCCTGCCCAGCCCTGGCTGCGCCAGTACCGTACCGGCAGCCCGTTCAGGCACCGCGCCTTGGTTGTCGACTTCCACCCTGGCCGGGTGCAACAGTTTTTGTCGTATACCGGCCTTTTTGTTGATCCAGTTCATGGCCAGCCACATATTCTTGCCCATGAACCCCGCATCCAGGCGCCATACGGGAACGGCTTTTTCCTTTTTATTCCGTTTATCAGGCTTACTCTTCAAATTCGACCCCATGATCCCCGGCACAAAAATCACCGGCAGCACCCCATCCGGCGGCAATATGCAGTGCACCGGGTCGGTGATATGGCTGGGCGTGAGGGTCCAGGTATGCACCGGGTTACCGCGCGCGTTGTAGGTCATTGGCGCAATACGCGGCGCCGTCGGGTTATCGGTCATGCGGGGTCTCCGTGTTCAAGCCATTCCAGTACAAGCCCTTCCAGCGTCATGCCCTGTTGCAGGGTGACGAAGCCATCACCATCGGTACGGCCTTCGAAACGTGCGCCGTCTTTGCGCACCAGGGCGTAGGCACGGTTGCGGATGGGTTGGTGATGAGCGCGGCTACAAGAAGATCGGCAGGGGCTAATCATTGATCTTTGTCCCCGGGTGACGGTTTGCGCTTTTCAAAACTGGCAATGAACTCATCGAGGATGCGTTTGTTTTCGGCCGCCTCCTCGGCCGTTGGGCCACGGTCGTTCGCCCAAGGGTCCGGCTTGGGCGCGACTGAGTTGGGGCGCATGCGCACGGACTTGAGGATCGCGTCCCACACGGCCATGGCTTCGTAATCGGTGAGGGAGGGGTTGACGGGGTCTGGTGAAGCAGGTTGTTGCCAGAGCGGCAGGTCGTAGCCTTTGTTGGCGAACTGGGGCAGGGTCCAGCGGACGAGGTCTTCGGGCTCATCGGGATCATCTGGCTCTCCTTTCATGCCGCCTGCCGACAAGCGGATGCTCATACCAGGCCGAGCCAGCGAGGGATTGTCCCGGTAGTTTTCGCTCACGAAGAGTATTTGACGGTGAGTGTCATCGCTGAAGCCGATCAGGGACTCTTCGGCTTGCATGCCGGCCAACATGATTTTTCCAGTGCGCAGATTTTCGTAATCACCTGCGAGAAAAATTTGCCCGTCTTTTGGAGTGCGAACATGCAAACGCTCTTCATCATCAGGTGATAATGCGTTGATGTAGATGCTCAGTGAGACATCCGAGGCAGGAGGACTGAACTCGAAGCTGGCTATCTCCTGATCGTGATGACTGCGGATCACAATCGGCCCAAGCGCAAACCCCGCGCCGGCATTTTCGGGGGTGACTTTGAAGATTTCCTTCGACAGCTTTAATAGTTGGGCTTGAACGGGATCCGTATCGCCGTCGTAGGATTGAGCTCTGAGCATGACGTAGACGTCATCGATCAGCAGATGAG
>NZ_JBFULI010000113.1:0-3225 GCF_056400405.1 Pseudomonas sp. P5_B3
GGAATTTAATCTTGACGATGACCTACTCTCACATGGGGAAACCCCACACTACCATCGGCGATGCATCGTTTCACTGCTGAGTTCGGGATGGGATCAGGTGGTTCCAATGCTCTATGGTCGTCAAGAAATTCGGGTACTGAACCGTTTTTCAACGTTTCAGCAAATTGGGTATGTGACAGCTTTCGGTGTTTTGTGAGCGTCGAACTTTCGGTTCATTGCGTCTTCACACACCGCAATCTGATGCTCTTTCGAGTAGTCAAATTGCTTGGGTGTTATATGGTCAAGCCTCACGGGCAATTAGTATTGGTTAGCTCAACGCCTCACAGCGCTTACACACCCAACCTATCAACGTCGTAGTCTTCGACGGCCCTTCAGGGRRCTCAAGGYTCCAGTGAGATCTCATCTTGAGGCAAGTTTCCCGCTTAGATGCTTTCAGCGGTTATCTTTTCCGAACATAGCTACCCGGCAATGCCACTGGCGTGACAACCGGAACACCAGAGGTTCGTCCACTCCGGTCCTCTCGTACTAGGAGCAGCCCCTCTCAAATCTCAAACGTCCACGGCAGATAGGGACCGAACTGTCTCACGACGTTCTAAACCCAGCTCGCGTACCACTTTAAATGGCGAACAGCCATACCCTTGGGACCGGCTTCAGCCCCAGGATGTGATGAGCCGACATCGAGGTGCCAAACACCGCCGTCGATATGAACTCTTGGGCGGTATCAGCCTGTTATCCCCGGAGTACCTTTTATCCGTTGAGCGATGGCCCTTCCATACAGAACCACCGGATCACTAAGACCTACTTTCGTACCTGCTCGACGTGTCTGTCTCGCAGTCAAGCGCGCTTTTGCCTTTATACTCTACGACCGATTTCCGACCGGTCTGAGCGCACCTTCGTACTCCTCCGTTACTCTTTAGGAGGAGACCGCCCCAGTCAAACTACCCACCATACACTGTCCTCGATCCGGATAACGGACCTGAGTTAGAACCTCAAAGTTGCCAGGGTGGTATTTCAAGGTTGGCTCCACGCGAACTGGCGTCCACGCTTCAAAGCCTCCCACCTATCCTACACAAGCAAATTCAAAGTCCAGTGCAAAGCTATAGTAAAGGTTCACGGGGTCTTTCCGTCTAGCCGCGGATACACTGCATCTTCACAGCGATTTCAATTTCACTGAGTCTCGGGTGGAGACAGCGCCGCCATCGTTACGCCATTCGTGCAGGTCGGAACTTACCCGACAAGGAATTTCGCTACCTTAGGACCGTTATAGTTACGGCCGCCGTTTACCGGGGCTTCGATCAAGAGCTTCGCGTTAGCTAACCCCATCAATTAACCTTCCGGCACCGGGCAGGCGTCACACCCTATACGTCCACTTTCGTGTTTGCAGAGTGCTGTGTTTTTAATAAACAGTCGCAGCGGCCTGGTATCTTCGACCGGCGTGGGCTTACGSAGYAARTSCTTCACCCTCACCGGCGCACCTTCTCCCGAAGTTACGGTGCCATTTTGCCTAGTTCCTTCACCCGAGTTCTCTCAAGCGCCTTGGTATTCTCTACCCAACCACCTGTGTCGGTTTGGGGTACGGTTCCTGGTTACCTGAAGCTTAGAAGCTTTTCTTGGAAGCATGGCATCAACCACTTCGTCACCCARAGGGTAACTCGTCATCAGCTCTCGGCCTTARRATCCCGGATTTACCTAAGATYYCAGCCTACCACCTTAAACTTGGACAACCAACGCCAAGCTGGCCTAGCCTTCTCCGTCCCTCCATCGCAATAACCAGAAGTACAGGAATATTAACCTGTTTTCCATCGACTACGCTTTTCAGCCTCGCCTTAGGGACCGACTAACCCTGCGTCGATTAACGTTGCGCAGGAAACCTTGGTCTTTCGGCGTGGGTGTTTTTCACACCCATTGTCGTTACTCATGTCAGCATTCGCACTTCTGATACCTCCAGCAAGCTTCTCAACTCACCTTCACAGGCTTACAGAACGCTCCTCTACCGCATCAYCCKAAGRTGATACCCGTAGCTTCGGTGTATGGTTTGAGCCCCGTTACATCTTCCGCGCAGGCCGACTCGACTAGTGAGCTATTACGCTTTCTTTAAAGGGTGGCTGCTTCTAAGCCAACCTCCTAGCTGTCTAAGCCTTCCCACATCGTTTCCCACTTAACCATAACTTTGGGACCTTAGCTGACGGTCTGGGTTGTTTCCCTTTTCACGACGGACGTTAGCACCCGCCGTGTGTCTCCCATGCTCGGCACTTGTAGGTATTCGGAGTTTGCATCGGTTTGGTAAGTCGGGATGACCCCCTAGCCGAAACAGTGCTCTACCCCCTACAGTGATACATGAGGCGCTACCTAAATAGCTTTCGAGGAGAACCAGCTATCTCCGAGCTTGATTAGCCTTTCACTCCGATCCACAGGTCATCCGCTAACTTTTCAACGGTAGTCGGTTCGGTCCTCCAGTCAGTGTTACCTAACCTTCAACCTGCCCATGGATAGATCGCCCGGTTTCGGGTCTATTCCCAGCGACTAGACGCCCTATTAAGACTCGCTTTCGCTACGCCTCCCCTATTCGGTTAAGCTCGCCACTGAAAATAAGTCGCTGACCCATTATACAAAAGGTACGCAGTCACCCAACAAAGTGGGCTCCCACTGCTTGTACGCATACGGTTTCAGGATCTATTTCACTCCCCTCTCCGGGGTTCTTTTCGCCTTTCCCTCACGGTACTAGTTCACTATCGGTCAGTCAGTAGTATTTAGCCTTGGAGGATGGTCCCCCCATATTCAGACAAAGTTTCTCGTGCTCCGTCCTACTCGATTTCATKRMYAAGAGATTTTCGCGTACAGGGCTATCACCCACTATGGCCGCACTTTCCAGAGCGTTCCGCTAATCTCAAAKCMACTTAAGGGCTRGTCCCCGTTCGCTCGCCACTACTAAGGGAATCTCGGTTGATTTCTTTTCCTCAGGGTACTTAGATGTTTCAGTTCCCCTGGTTCGCCTCTTGCACCTATGTATTCAGTACAAGATAACCATCTTATGATGGCTGGGTTCCCCCATTCAGACATCTCCGGATCAAAGTCTGTTTGCCGACTCCCCGAAGCTTTTCGCAGGCTACCACGTCTTTCATCGCCTCTGACTGCCAAGGCATCCACCGTATGCGCTTCTTCACTTGACCATATAACCCCAAGCAATCTGGTTATACTGTGAAGACGACATTCGCCGAAAATTCG
>NZ_JBFULI010000114.1:0-3154 GCF_056400405.1 Pseudomonas sp. P5_B3
ATAAGAGTGAGTGATCGTCGCGTACCTGTGGACCCAGTGCGTCGGCCACTACGAAGAACCGCAGTGCAAGCTAGTCTGCCCGGTGGATTGCATTACAATGGACTAAGCTCATTCGGAGACTGAAGAACAGTTGATTGAGAAGTACCGTAAAATTACCGGTAAGGCTTGAATGATGTAGTGCTCTTTCGGGCCTAATCGCGATCAAGCTCGCTCCCACACTGGATCTGTGTCGTTCACAAACCCCTGTGGGAGCGAGCTTGCTCGCGATGAGGCCCGAAAGAGCACTACATCATTCAAGCCTTACCGGTAATTTTCCGGTACTTCTCCATCAACTGTTCTTCAGTCTCCGGATGAGCTTCGTCCAGTGGAATGCAATCCACCGGGCAGACTTGCTGGCACTGCGGTTCGTCGTAGTGGCCGACGCACTGGGTGCACAGGTTCGGGTCGATCACGTAGATCTCTTCGCCTTGGGAAATGGCGGCGTTCGGGCACTCGGGTTCGCAGACGTCGCAGTTGATGCAATCGTCGGTGATGATCAGGGACATGCTAACTCCAGCCGGGGCGGCAAGCCCGGGCGCAATAAACCAATGCGCACAATTGTGCCGCATTGGCGCCTGCGTTGCACGCAGGTGCGACGTACTGTAGGAGCCAGCCTGCTGGCGATGAACCCGAGAACGCCGGGGGGTGTCAGGTTTCCCGCGTTATCGTTGACGTCCATCGCGAGCAGGCTCGCTCCTACAGTTTGCGGGGGGGTTATTTCTTGAAGCGTTCGGTCAGGGCATCCGCCACCACAGGGTGCACGAACTTGGTGATATCGCCGCCCAGGGCTGCGATTTCACGGACCAGCGTCGAGGAAATGAACGAGTAGCGTTCGGACGGGGTCAGGAACAGGCTTTCCACATCCGGCGCCAGTTGGCGGTTCATGTTGGCCAGCTGGAATTCGTATTCGAAGTCTGACACCGCGCGCAAACCACGCAGGAACACGTTGGCGTTCTGCTCTTTGGCGAAGTGCGCCAGCAGCGTCGAGAAACCGACGACTTCAACGTTCGGCAGATGTTTAGTGACCTCGCGCGCCAGTTCTACCCGTTGTTCCATAGGAAACAACGGGTTTTTCTTGGGGCTCGCGGCAACGGCAATGATCACGTGATCGAACAGGCGCGAGGCGCGTTCGACCAGATCGCCATGGCCCTTGGTAATAGGGTCGAAGGTACCTGGGTACAACACTCGGTTCATCGCGTCGTCCTGGCGGGAATCCGTTGGGGAGTCGGATGGTATCGCAGCCTTCCCGGTCGGCCAAGTCGCCTGTTGGGTAAGAAAGCACTATAGACGATGGGAATTATCGTTATTTTCATGGTTTTTTTAAACGTTCGGCCAGGGATGTCGCCAGTTGTGCCGTCAGTCCGTAGACCGACAGCTGCGGGTTGGCGCCAATGCTAGTGGGGAACAGCGAGCCGTCGTGAATCGACAGATTGCCCAGTTGATGATGCCGGCCGAGGCTGTCGGTCACCGCGATTGTCGGGTCTTCACCCATGGCACAACCGCCCATCACATGGGCACTGCCCAGGCGTGTGCGATACAGCTCCAGGCTCAGGCCGTCGATCAGCGTGCGCGCTTCGGCGAGGGTCTTCACGTAGCGGGCGTCGGCGTGCATCGGCATCACGGCCTTGGCGCCACCGGCAAACTGGATCTCGGCCATGGTATGGAACGCCCGGCGCAATCCATCCCAGGCGTAAGGCGAGAGCTGATAATCCAGCACCGGTGTGTCATCGCTGCGCAATTCGACGCTGCCACCGGGGCTGTCCGGGTGAAAGCCGTCCCGCAGTAAAGCCAGCATGGCGTGGGTATGCGGCAGATTGGCCATGTGTTGCGAATTCTCCTGGCCGAACCCGCCGAGCAGTGTTGTGGCCAGCGCCGGGTGCAGGGGCGGGACTTCCAGTTTGTAGGACATCTTGCCGGTGGTGCCGTCCTGCCATTGGAAATGGTCGGAATAAATCGACTGCGGCGCGCCGTAGAACGGGTTGACCACTTCGTCGAACAACGCGGCGGACATGTTCACCGGGTGCAGGAAGGTGCGTTTTCCCAGGCGCTTGTGCGGGTCGGGTGCCCCGGAGCGCATCAGCAAGGCCGGGCTGTTGATGCCGCCACCGGACAGCACGAAATGCCGCGCCTTGACCGTGATGGTGCGCCCGGTCGGTGCGACGCAGCGTTCATCCATCGCCGAACATTGCAGGCCGGTGACCTTGTCACCGCTGATGTTAAGTTTTTCGGCGCGGGCCAGGTAAAGCAGCTCGCCACCTTTTTCCAGGGTCGCCGGAATGGTCGTAACCATCATCGATTGCTTGGCGTTGGTCGGGCAGCCCATGCCGCAGTAGCCGAGGTTCCAGCAGCCGCGAACGTTGCGCGGGATGACATGCCACGAGTAATTCAGTGCTTCGCAGCCCTTGCGGATCACATCATTGTTGGCGTTGGGCGGCACCATCCACGGCGCGACGCCCAGGCGTTGCTCCATTTTTTCGAACCACGGCGCCATTTCCGCCGGGCTATGGCCCTTGACGTTGTGCTCTTTGGCCCAGTGTTCCAGGGTCGGTTCCGGAGTGCGGAAACTGGAAGTCCAGTTGATCAGCGTGGTGCCGCCCACCGCCCGGCCCTGGAGGATGGTGATCGCGCCGTCCTTGCTCATGCGGCCGATGCCTTCCTGATAAAGGCTGCTGTAGGCTTGGTCTTCGAGCAGCTTGAAGTCGCTGCTGGTCTTGAGCGGGCCTTCCTCGATCAGCAGCACTTTGTAGCCGGCTGCGCTGAGGATTTCAGCCGTGGTGCCGCCGCCGGCTCCGCTGCCGATGATCGCCACGTCCGCTTCGAGTGCCAGGTCCTGGGTCAGTTGCGAGCCATTGTAGGTTTTCCAGCCTCGGGCCATGCCTTCGCGGAACGGATCGGGTACGGGCATCTTCGGGTTCTCTTTTTATTGTTGGAGTAGGCGGTGAAGCGGCTGACCCAGCTCCAGCATCACGTAGTTGGTGATGTCGACGGCAGCATCGATGCTGCGCACATCGGCACGACGCAGGCGCTCAACCATCCACAGCGGCGTAGGCCTGGACAGGTCGACGTTACGAATCACACGCCCTAGATAACGTGGGCACGCGGCCGGCGCCAGCAC
>NZ_JBFULI010000115.1:0-2914 GCF_056400405.1 Pseudomonas sp. P5_B3
GGCCCTTACGTGATGTTGCCGGCCCTTACGTGATGTTGCCATTCCTGGGCCCAAGCACCTTGCGTGATGCGCCGTCCAAGTACGTCGACAGCTATACCGGTGCTTATCGTTACGTCAACGACGTACCTGTGCGTAACTCGTTCTTCGCGCTGGACATCATCGATACCCGCGCCAATCTGCTGTCGAGCGAGAAGCTGATCACCGGCGACAAGTACACCTTCATCCGCAATGCGTACTTGCAGAACCGTGAGTTCAAGGTGAAAGACGGTAAGGTTGAAGACGATTTTTGATCTCGACCGGTAAACTGGAAAAGGCGGCCATCAACAGGCCGCCTTTTTTGTCTGCGAAGACCCGCATGCTGATGTAATCGCGCTTTTCACTGTAGTCCCGCCGGTTTGACTCATGGGTTCGAACCTTCCATTGGGTTACGGATTTGTCTGTTCTTATAACTCTCGGTGATTTGACAAATAAAGACGTCAGGTGACCATCGGCGTGAGCTTGAAACGCCCCGCGGATGGGAGTACCGTCTGCGCCTTAGAAGGGCACCTCTGGTGTACATGTGTGTAGGGCAAATGCTCGAAAACGGTGCGACAGAGAGGCTAGAAAGCGAATCCAGTAGTCAGCGCCGGGCCAAAGTCCCCGCCTGCTACGCCAACCTAATTCTGGCGCCGTTTGCCCACATGCGAAAAACCAGTGCCACGCTGCTGATAATCGATGATGACGAAGTAGTTCGCGCGAGCCTCGCCGCCTATTTGGAAGACAGTGGTTTCAGCGTCTTGCAGGCCAGCAATGGTCAGCAGGGCCTTCAGGTATTCGAGCAAGACAAGCCCGACCTGGTCATCTGCGATCTGCGCATGCCGCAGATGGGCGGACTCGAACTCATCCGCCAGGTCACCGAACTGTCACCGCAAACGCCGGTGATTGTGGTTTCAGGTGCGGGCGTGATGAACGACGCGGTCGAAGCCCTGCGCCTGGGCGCAGCGGACTACCTGATCAAGCCTCTCGAAGATCTGGCCGTGCTCGAGCACTCCGTGCGCCGGGCCCTGGATCGTGCGCGCCTGTTGCTGGAGAACCAGCGCTACCGCGAGAAGCTGGAGAAGGCCAACCGCGAACTCGAAGCCAGCCTGAACCTGCTCCAGGAGGACCAGAACGCCGGTCGCCAGGTGCAGATGAACATGCTGCCGGTCAGCCCCTGGGCCATCAACGAGTTCAAATTTGCTCACCAGATCATCCCGTCGCTGTACCTGTCGGGTGATTTCGTCGACTACTTCCGGGTCGACGAGCGCCGGGTCGCCTTTTACCTGGCGGACGTTTCCGGTCATGGCGCCTCTTCAGCCTTCGTCACCGTGCTGTTGAAGTTCATGACCACGCGCTTGCTGTTCGAATCCAGGCGCAGCGGCACCTTGCCGGAATTCAAGCCTTCAGAGGTTCTTGGTCATATCAACCGGGGCCTGATCAGTTGTAAGCTGGGTAAACACGTCACAATGGTCGGTGGAGTCATCGACGAGGAGACCGGTTTGTTGACCTATAGCATCGGCGGTCATCTGCCGTTGCCAGTGTTGTACACGCCAGACGGTGTTCGTTATCTGGAAGGGCGTGGCCTGCCGGTGGGGCTTTTCAACGAAGCCACCTACGAAGACCACGTGCTGGAACTGCCATCGACGTTCAGCCTGACGCTAATGTCTGATGGCATTCTGGATCTTTTGCCAGAACCCACACTCAAAGAAAAAGAGGCGGCGTTGCCCCAACGGGTCAAGGCTGCGGGCGGCACCCTGGATGGGCTGCGGCAGGTTTTTGGATTGGCCACGCTAGGGGAGATGCCGGATGATATCGCCCTGTTGGTGTTGAGCAGGAATCTTTGATGAGTACTGGTAGAATCCAGTTCGCCGAGCAGGACGGCACCTTCGTCCTCAAGTTCGTCGGTGAAGTTCGCCTGACCCTGTGTTCGGCGTTGGATGCGACTATAGAAAAAATCTTCACCGCGAAGAATTTCAACGCGATCGTGATCGATTTGACCGAAACCCGCAGCATCGACAGCACCACCCTGGGCCTGCTGGCCAAGCTGTCGATCCTGTCGCGGCAACAGGTCGGCCTGCTGCCGACCGTCGTCACCACCCACGAAGACATCACCCGTCTGCTGCAGTCCATGGGCTTCGAGCAGGTGTTCAACATCGTCGACAAGCCGATACCCTGCCCGGAATGCCTGGACGACCTGCCAGACCAGGATCAGTCCGAAGAAGTGGTGCGGATCAAAGTGCTCGAAGCGCACAAAATCCTCATGGGCCTGAACGACACCAATCGTGAAGCGTTCCATGATCTGGTGAATGCGCTGGAGCGCAATTGATCCCCTGATGTGATGTGGGCCTTGTCTGGCCCCATCGCGAGCAAGCTCGCTCCCACAGGTTTTTCGTTCAGCACACTACCTCAGCCATCCCGCAAATCCCTGTGGGAGCGAGCCTGCTCGCGATGGCGTCCGCAAGAACCCCGCATCAACAAAAAGGGCGAACCCACCAAGGTTCGCCCTTTTTGCATCACACCCACTAAGATCACAGCTTGGCCTCCCACAGTATTTTCGTTCAGCACACGACCTCAGCCATCYCGCAAATCCCTGTGGGAGCGAGCTTGCTCGCGATGGCGTCCGCCARAACACCACRCATTACCCAGCATCCACAAAAAAKGGCGAACCTGTGARGGTTCGCCCTTTTTGCATTTCACCGCTTGGCCTGCAACAACGCTCAAGCTCCGAATTGATGTGGGCCGGACTGGCCCCATCGCGAGCAAGCTCGCTCCCACAGGTTTTTCGTTCAGCACACGACCTCAGCCATCCCGCAAATCCCTGTGGGAGCGAGCTTGCTCGCGATGGGGCCAGTCCGGCCCACATCAATTCGGAGCTTGAGCGTTGTTGCAGGCCAAG
>NZ_JBFULI010000116.1:0-2637 GCF_056400405.1 Pseudomonas sp. P5_B3
GCCCAATACTATTACGCGAAACTAGAGGATTATTATCGACAGCATTTCGTTGGTGTACTGCATACATTTCCTATCGCCGAGGGGCAGGCGATCAAAACTGATTTGCGCTATTTCAAGACCGATGCGGATGGTGCAAATGATGCGGGTCAAGTCGGCTATCGGACAAGCGGATTCACCCGCAATGGTGATGGTCGTATCGATAATGATACGTGGAGCGCGGCGTTTACTTATACCTTTGGAGCCCACGCGCTGTTGGGCGGCTACCAATCAGTTTCGGACGATAGCAATTTCGTTCAGATGAGTCAGGGTGGCTTGCCTGATAAAGGCGCAGGCGGAAATAGCCTCTACCTTTATACCGATCGCCTTATTCAAAGCTTTAACCGCGCGGGTGAGCGCACAGCATTCACGCAATATAGCTATGACTTCGCGGCTTTGGGAGCGCCAGGGTTGAAGGCATCGGTGATGTATCTGAAAGGCACCGATATTAAGACGACGTCCGGAGACGATCAGAAAGAATGGGAGCGTGACTTCTCACTGGATTACGTTATCCAGTCTGGAACCATGCAAGGACTCGGTTTCGCTTGGCGAAACGGTGTGTCTCGCAGCGAGGCTTCCCGTGATCAGGACCAAAATAGATTCACTGTTAGCTACTCCATCCCACTTCTCTAACAAATTCAGTTTGTTGACTCGTCTGAGCTAAAGCTCTGGGCAGGCTCGCTTCCTAACCGAGCCAGCCTTTCCTAATCAGAATGCCGAACATGGATTGAGTAATTCCGATGGTCACTCACCTGAAATTCAGCCATAAAATACTGCTCGCCACATCCCTGGTAGTCGTCACGATATTTTCAGTCTTTGCAGCCTATGAAATTCAATTGCAACACCGCGTCATTGATCAAAATTTGGAGGCATCACTCAGCGAAATGAGCCGCCTCACAGCTTCGAATATTTCGCTTTGGCTCAGAAGCCGAATTGGTTTGGTGGAGTCAGAAGCTCAGGCTCTAGCAAAAGCGGAAAGCATCGATGCCTCTTCATTAATCTTGGAACGCCCTGTCTATCTAGAAGGCTTTTTGAAAACATTTTTTGGGCGTGCCGATGGGGCGTATACGATAAGACCCTTTGTCGCTGTCCCTGCTGATTATGATCCTCGTAATCGCCCATGGTATGCCTCGGCAGCGAGTACTGGCGGTACCGTTCTAACTCCTCCTTATGTATTTGCGTCGACAGGTAAATTGGGCATTACCATTGCCAGCCCGGTTTTTCAGAATAGTCGTATGACAGGAGTAGTCGGTGGCGATCTCGGACTAGAGTCAGTGCAGGAAATAGTCACTGCGTTGGACTCTAATGAAAGAGGCAAGGCGTTTCTTGTGGATAAAAATGGGAAGATTTTGGTTAGCTCGGATTCGAATATGGTTCTAAAGGGATTGTCCGATTTATTTCCTGGGCAAACTCCCGAAATCGGAAAAACCTACCAAACGATACGTTCAAATCAGCATGAGTATGTCGTTACGTTCGCGGAAGTAAGGGGATTGCCATCGGTCAAGTGGTATCTCGGATTAGCCGTGGACAAAGAGATTGCCTTCGCGTCCCTATCTGACATGCTTCACTCTGCGATCATAGGTTCTTTAATTGCGGTGGCCCTGGTGCTTATTTCGCTAGGATGCTTGATCAAGGTTCTGCTTAAACCGCTGCAACAACTCGCTGCATCCTTAAAAGAAATTGCGGAAGGTGACGGAGACCTAACACGGCGTCTCCCCCAAAATCGAAATGACGAATTTGGTCAACTGGCTGCTGCCTATAATCGTTTCATAGAACGCATTCAATCTTCGATTCGAGAGGTCTCGCTCAGCGCCGGACAACTCAATTTGTYGAGCCGGAAGGTGTTGGACGTGTCGACATCCTCCTTGCGTCAGTTCGATGAGCAGGAGCAGCGGATACAGAGCATCGCTGCAGCACTCAAGCAACTCGCCGCAACGGCCCAAGACATTGCTAAAAATGCCGCTTTTACCTCTAGTGAGGCGACCTCTGCTCGCGGTCAAGCCGAGGAAGGAAAAAACGTCCTGGATGACGCTCAGGTAGCCATGCAGTTATTGTCAGATGCAATCAGCAATGCTTGTGAACATATGAAGCAGTTGAACCTGAGGACGGACAACATCGGCAATATTCTGGAAGTCATCCAAGGGATTTCCGGACAGATAAATCTACTTGCATTGAATGCAGCCATCGAAGCTGCTCGGGCAGGTGAGGCCGGTCGTGGCTTCGCCGTTGTTGCCGACGAAGTTCGCAGCCTAGCCCACCGAACTCAGAGTTCGGCCGGYCAAATCCAGATTTTAATAGAGGAATTACAGGTCGGTGCTCGCACCACTGTCGAGCAGATGCTGGTGAACCAGAGCCAAAGTCAAACCAGTCTGGGAATAGCCCGTGATGCGAGCGCACGCTTTTGTTCGGTTACTGATCGTATGAGCCTTATCGATGGCCAAAGCTTGTCTATGGCCACAGCCACTGAGGAACAGACGGCAGTGATTGAGGGGCTTAATGCGGATATCAGTGAGATCAACGGAATCAATCAGTTCAACGTTAAGAACCTTGAAGAAACGTTAACCAGCTGTACGTCGCTGGACCGGGAGGCTGTGAAATTGC
>NZ_JBFULI010000117.1:0-2539 GCF_056400405.1 Pseudomonas sp. P5_B3
CATCCGTAGTGCCTGGGTTTACTCAACAAGATCACGCAGGAGATTTGACGTGCACATTGGTGTTCCTCTCGAAACCCAGACCGGTGAAACACGGGTTGCCGCAACCCCGGAAACCATCAAGAAGCTGATCAGCCAGGGTCATAAGGTCACTGTACAAAGCGGCGCCGGCGTCAATGCCAGCGTTGTCGACAGTGCCTATGAAGCGGCCGGCGCAACCATTGGCAGCGCCAATGACGCGTTTGGCGCAGAGCTGATTTTGAAGGTGGTCGCGCCCAGCRACAGCGAGCTGGCGCTGATTAAAAGCGGCACCGTTGTGGTGGGGATGCTCAACCCGTTCAGCAACGAAACCATCGCCAAGCTGGCCGAGTGCGGCATTACCGCCTTTGCCCTGGAGGCGGCGCCGCGCACCTCCCGYGCSCAAAGCCTGGACGTGCTGTCCTCGCAAGCCAACATCGCCGGTTACAAGGCCGTGTTGCTGGCCGCGCACCACTAYCCGCGYTTCATGCCGATGCTGATGACCGCGGCGGGCACCGTGAAAGCGGCGCGCGTGCTGATCCTCGGTGCCGGCGTGGCCGGCTTGCAGGCCATCGCCACCGCCAAACGCCTGGGGGCGGTGATCGAAGCGTCCGACGTGCGTCCTGCGGTGAAAGAGCAGATCGAATCCCTCGGCGCCAAGTTCGTCGACGTGCCTTATGAGACCGACGAAGAACGYGAATGCGCCGTCGGTGTCGGCGGTTACGCCCGCCCGATGCCGGCCAGCTGGATGCAGCGCCAGGCYGCGGCCGTGCACGAACGCGCCAAGCAGGCGGACATCGTGATCACCACCGCGCTGATTCCCGGCCGCAAGGCACCGACGCTGCTGAGCGCGCAAACCGTGGCCCAGATGAAACCGGGTTCGGTGGTCATCGACCTCGCGGCCGCCCAGGGCGGTAACTGCCCGCTGACCGTGGCCGATCAGGTGGTCGTCGAACATGGCGTGACCATCGTGGGCCCGACCAACCTGGCCAGCGCCGTGGCGGCCGATGCTTCGGCGCTGTACGCCCGCAACCTGCTGGACTTCATGAAACTGTTGTTCGATAAAGAAGGACAACTGGTGATCAACCTGGAAGACGATATCGTCGCCGCGTGCCTGATGTGCCGCGACGGCCAGATCGTGCGCAAGAACGGCTGAGGATAAAAACAATGGAAGACATGCTGATCTCTCACGGTATCTACAACCTGATCATCTTCGTGCTGGCGATCTATGTCGGCTACCACGTGGTCTGGAACGTCACACCGGCCCTGCACACGCCACTGATGGCGGTGACCAACGCCATCTCGGCCATCGTGATCGTCGGCGCCATGCTCGCCGCCGCCCTCACCGTGACCCCGCTGGGCAAGACCATGGGCACCCTGGCCGTGGCCCTGGCCGCGGTCAACGTGTTTGGTGGCTTCCTGGTGACCCGGCGCATGCTGGAAATGTTCAAGAAGAAAGCGGCCAAAGCTCCGGCCGCCAAGGCCGCAGCAGTCAAGGCTGAGGTGCAACAAGCATGAGCATGAACCTGGTTACGTCCCTGTATCTGATCGCCTCGGTCTGCTTCATCCAGGCGCTCAAGGGYCTCTCGCACCCCACCACGTCGCGTCGCGGCAACCTGTTCGGCATGCTCGGCATGGGCCTGGCGATCCTCACCACGGTSGGCCTGATCTACAAGCTSGGCTCCGAGYTGGCGCAMGACGGKATCGTCTACGTGATCGTCGGCCTGCTGATCGGCGGCACCGCCGGTTCGATCATGGCCAAACGCGTKGAAATGACCAAGATGCCYGAACTGGTCGCCTTCATGCACAGCATGATCGGCCTGGCSGCGGTGTTCATCGCCGTRGCCGCCGTGGTCGAGCCGCAGTCGCTGGGCATCGTCAAGCAACTCGGTGACGCGATCCCGGCCGGTAACCGCCTGGAACTGTTCCTCGGTGCCGCCATCGGTGCAATCACCTTCTCYGGYTCGGTCATTGCCTTCGGCAAGCTGGCCGGCAAGTACAAGTTCCGCCTGTTCCAGGGTGCACCGGTCCAGTTCAGCGGCCAGCACAAGCTGAACCTGCTGCTGGGYCTGGCCACMCTGGGCCTGGGCGTGACCTTCATGCTCACCGGYGACTACACCGCCTTCGCCGTGATGCTGGCCCTGGCCTTCGTGCTCGGCGTGCTGATCATCATCCCGATCGGTGGCGCGGACATGCCGGTCGTGGTGTCGATGCTCAACAGCTACTCCGGCTGGGCAGCGGCGGGCATCGGCTTCTCGCTGAACAACTCGATGCTGATCATCGCCGGTTCGCTGGTAGGCTCCAGCGGTGCGATCCTCTCGTACATCATGTGCAAGGCGATGAACCGCTCCTTCTTTAATGTGCTGCTCGGTGGTTTCGGCAACACGGCGGAGGCGGCCGGCCCGGCGGGCTCGAAAGAAGCCCGGCCGGTGAAATCCGGTTCGGCCGACGACGCGACCTTCCTGCTGACCAACGCCGACACCGTGATCATCGTGCCGGGCTACGGCCTGGCGGTCGCGCGGGC
>NZ_JBFULI010000118.1:0-2523 GCF_056400405.1 Pseudomonas sp. P5_B3
GCATGCAAGCTGAAGAGTCCCTGATCGGCTTCAGCGATGACACTCACCGTCAAATACTCTTCGTGAGCGAAAACTACCGGGACAATCCCTCGCTGGCTCGGCCTGGCATGAGTATCCGTTTATCGGCAGGTGGCATGAAAGGAGAGCCAGTTGATCCCAACGAGCCCGAAGATCTCGTTCGCTGGACCCTGCCCCAATTCGCCAACAAAGGTTACGACCTCCCGCTCTGGCAACAACCCGCTTCACCAGACCCCGTCAACCCCTCCCTCACCGACTACGAAGCCATGGCCGTGTGGGATGCAATCCTAAAGTCCGTACGCATTCGCTACGGCTCAGTCGCGCCCAAACCGGACCCTTGGGCGAACGACCGTGGCCCAACGGCCGAGGAGGCGGCCGAAAACAAACGCATCCTCGATGAGTTCATCGCCAGCTTTGAAAAGCGCAAACCGTCACCCGGGGATAAAGATCAATGATCAGCGCCTGCCGATCTTTTTGTAGCCGCATTCATCGCCAACCCATCCGCAACCGCGCCTACGCCTTGGTCCGCAAAGACGGCGCACGGTTCGAAGGGCGCAGCGATGGCGAAGGCTTCGTCACCCTGCAACAGGGCATGACGCTGGAAGGGCTTGTACTGGAATGGCTTGAAAAAGGAGACCCCGCATGACCGATAACCCGACGGCGCCGCGTATTGCGCCCATGACCTACAACGCGCGCGGTAACCCGGTGCATACCTGGACCCTCACGCCCAGCCATATCACCGACCCGGTGCACTGCATATTGCCGCCGGATGGGGTGCTGCCGGTGATTTTTGTGCCGGGGATCATGGGGTCGAATTTGAAGAGTAAGCCTGCTGAGCAGGAGAGCGAAGAGCAGGGAGAAGAGGGGGTACCCATCTGGCGGTTGGATGCGGGGTTCATGGGAAAGAACATGTGGTTGGCGAAAAACTGGATATTTAAAACACCAGGCGAACGTCAAAAAATTCTGCATCCGGTTCGTGCGGAAGTTGATAGAGAAGGAGCGGTGCCTAAACGCGCCGTAGGTACGGTCATTACCCAGCCAGAGCCAGACAAGAAAAAGGCAGCCTTGGCCTTGTCCAAACGCTATCGAGAACGTGGCTGGGGCGAAGTCAGCGAAACCAGCTATCACGCTTTTCTGCTTTGGCTGGAAGACACCCTGAACAGCCAATTCCTGCCCCACCAATGGCCGCAATTCGACATCCGGCCGGAGCACTTGCACACCGTGGCCGTCGAGCCTGGGCCTACGCACATCACCCGGTTAAAACCTGAAATTCCCATCGCCATGCCGGGATTGGGCGCCAACCTCGCCAGCCAGTTGCCGTCGACACTTTCGGACGAGTTGGTGGCGCGTGGCGGCTACCGCATGCCGGTGCATGCCTGTGGTTACAACTGGCTGGACTCCAACGAACAGGCCGCGTCCAGGCTGGCCAAGCGCATCGAYGAGCTGATGCACCAGTACGGTCGCAATTGCCRGCAGGTGATTCTGGTGACGCATTCCATGGGTGGGCTGGTGGCGAGGCGATGCGCGCAACTGCCGGGCATGGCCGACAAGATCGCCGGTGTGGTCCATGGGGTGATGCCTGCCATCGGCGCGCCGGTCGCTTACCGCCGCTGCAAAGTCGGCATGAGCGACGAGRACCCCATTGCCGGTGCGGTGATTGGCCCGACCGGCCAGGAGGTCACCGCTGTGTTTGCGCAGGCGCCCGGAGCCTTGCAATTGCTGCCCACCCAGGATTATGCCCCGGGGTGGCTGCGGCTGATCGACGAGCGAGGCGGGCCGGCCATGCCGCGCCAGCCGGAAAAAGACCCCTACGAAGAGATTTATCTGCGACGTGACCGTTGGTGGGGATTGCTGCGCGAAGAGTGGTTGGCTCCGAAGGATGGGGATCCGATCACGTGGAAAGATTTCGCGGATAACATCCGGAGCGCAAAGGAGTTTCACCAGGACATCGCTGGGTCATACCACCCGCAAACCTACGTCTACTACGGCAACGACGACAAGCACCCCAGCTTCGAATCCATCACCTGGGAAATGCGACGCGGGTCTCGTCTCAATGGCCCCCATGCCTCAAGCCCCGATGCCTTCACGGTGTCCAGCCTGCAGATGCATGAAGTGCGCGACGACGGACGCAGCCCGTTGTACGTCGGCGGGCAAGCCGAGGCCGTGCCACCACTGCGCGGTGATCCCGACGCGCCGGTCAGAACCGTGCAGACCAGCTATTGGGAGCTGCACTGCCGCATGCAGGACGGCGCGGGCGACGGCACCGTTCCGGTGAGTTCTGGTCGTGCGCCGGTCAGGCAGGCACGCAAGGATTCGATCCGCCAGCAAGTCCAGGCGCCCGGCTTCGATCATGAAGCGTCGTACGCCAATCCGTTAACCCAGCAATTCACTCTTTACTCCCTCATCAAAATCGCAGCGAAAGCCAAGAGGCCGCTATGCGCCGGTTGACCGCTTTTTTTACAGGCCTGCTGTTGGGGGCGGTCGCCGGGTGCACCGCCTTCAAAC
>NZ_JBFULI010000119.1:0-2464 GCF_056400405.1 Pseudomonas sp. P5_B3
TTGTGTGGACGTCTGATGGGCATATACCAAAAAACGATTTCGTCCATGTATCTGGATTAGTCGTTCCAAATACGGGGCAGCAGCTGCCAATCCGATGGCTATTGAAAAGAGGGCGGATCCAGCTTGGGCAGCAGCACGCATGAAATATACTAGGGATAAAGAGTGGTTTTCTCGAAGATGGGCTTTTTTGGCGTCGGATAAATCAAAAACCATCCCGGCTGCTGGCGGCCCCCCCGCCAACACCCCCGCCATCAACTTCAACTGACTCCCCATCACCCGCCCGGCCTGGCGAATCGCCGTGTTATGACTTCGCTCGGCCAACCCCACCGCCACCGCCCCCAACTCCAGCCCGACCGCCGACACCGCGAGCATGGCGGCCGTCAGCTCGATGTACTCGCGCGTGCCTTTGTCCGCCTTTTCTGCCTTCAGCTTCAGGTTCCAGACCTCCAGCAAGGCCAGGGTGCTGCCCAAGCGCACTTCCAGCATGGGCCCGGCGGCGCCCGCGGCCAGCGAGTCGCCGAAGCTCTTGTGGGCGGCCAGGCTTATTTTCGCCTTGACCCCCTGGCTGAGCGGCATGGTCCTGCTTTCGAAATGCAGTTGCTCYCCCARWTGGCCCAGCCTCGCCTTGAACACYAGGGCCAGCGCGGTGTTGAGCGGGCCGTCCAGCCTGGACGCCGCGCTGCTTTGCAGCAGGCGGGTACCGAAGGTGTTGGTCAGCAGCACCGCGCCGCTGAGTCGGAGGGTGGGATTACTGAAACTCCAGTAATTGGCTGAATCGGATTTCATGGGATCAGCGGCCTGCATCCTCAATGGAACGAGGAAACCTTGGCTCGTAACACAACAGCAGGGACACCCAATGGCCACAGGCATGCACAAGGATCAACGGCAGTAACAGGCCATAGATCGGTACGAAGATCCATAGCTGAGGGATTTTTACGAACCGGCTGTCCAGTTGCCACACGGCCATGAAAGAGCGCCACGGCCAGGGGAATTTGCCGATGAGTTTTTTGGGTTTGGGCGCCGCTTCCGGACCCTCTTCCATGTAGCGCCGAATGTATTCCCAGAACGCCAAGAGTTCGGAGGCGTTACGGGTTGGCTTGCCCACGAAGGTGATTTCGAAGTCGTCCTTGAGATGGCCGTCGGCGTCACGGACGGAGTGGGTTTCTTTGTCCCATCCCAGCATGACGAAGCCTCCGGTGCCGTCCAGTTCGGACATCTTTGGGTTGATGCAGACTTCGGCGGTGTCCCAGTCCAAGGCGACAATGCCTCCCAGGTGTTTGGGGCGAAGCAGGTAGATCTTGCGGGTGACGCGGTTGAAGCGGACGATCAGGCGTCGGGCGGTGAATGCTTCGAGTCGCAAATAGGGGAAGATGTATTTAATGTACAAATACAGAGCGATTGTAGGTATGGCGGGAATGATCCACATAAATATATAGTCGACGGTATTCAGGTGATCACCGTTACCGAGAAATAATGATATGTAATTTCCGCCGATATAGTAAATTGTTGCAATGAGCATCCATATTAATAAAGCTCCCCCAATGCCGGGAATTAAAGTAATCAATCCGCGCTTTTCGTCGTTTGGTGTGCGCACATCAATATAGGTTAAATTATAGGCATACAGCGAATCGTTGTCCGAAATCGCTTGGGAAACCGGTTGCGTTACCCGGATGGGCGGCAGCTTTTCTTCGTTCGCTATTTGTTGGTCGGTTTCTCTCGCCAATGCTTCGTAATCAGTCGTCGCACGCCCGTCGTACATAAGCCATTCAAAAAAATACATTAGAGGGTCGCCTCGACAGCTCTGTGAAGGTTTTTTAGCTCTTGTTCTACGGATTCCGGGGTCCCTTTGTCTCGATCTTTTCGAAAAGTGCTATGGCTCAAGTAGTTCTGAAGCTCGTCGGGAAGAAATATCTCGAGCGCTACGGTGGCGGCGAAAATCACAATATTGATTCGTATACACCAGCGGAGCAGAAATGCCATCCTCAACGCTAATTGTGTGGATGTTTGATAAGTGTATATTAGAAAACGATTTCGCCCGTGTATTTTTATTAATCGTTCCAAATAGGGTGCTGCCACTGCTAGCCCTAAGGCTGTTGAAAATAGCGAGTTTCCTAATTGGGCTGTCGCTCGCGATAAATAGATAGCACTAAGGGATAAATTGTCATTCTTTACTTCACCAATTCCGTCATTTAAGTCAAAGGACATGCCGATCAGCGCCGCTCCCCCCGCCAACACCCCCGCCATCAACTTCAACTGACTCCCCATCACCCGCCCGGCCTGGCGAATCGCCGTGTTATGACTTCGCTCGGCCAACCCCACCGCCACCGCCCCCAACTCCAGCCCGACCGCCGACACCGCGAGCATGGCGGCCGTCAGCTCGATGTACTCGCGCGTGCCTTTGTCCGCCTTTTCTGCCTTCAGCTTCAGGTTCCAGACCTCCAGCAAGGCCAGGGTGCTGCCCAAG
>NZ_JBFULI010000120.1:0-2426 GCF_056400405.1 Pseudomonas sp. P5_B3
TCTGGCAGGTGACGATGCGCGCCTGCAACCGGGGTTGGCAGGTGACGATGCGCGCCTGCAACCGGGGTTGGCGTTCGACCTCAACGAGCATCCGCGCGAAGACTTCAACGACCGCTGGCGCACCATCGCCATCACCCACGCAGGCAAACAACACAGCAGCCTGGAGGAAGAAGCGTTCGGCAGCGGCAGCGGCACGTCCTACGAGATGCAGGCCACAGCCATTCGCTGGACCTCGGATTGGAAAGCCCCATTGCGTGACAAACCCTGCATCGACGGCCCGCATATCGCCACGGTAGTCGGCCCGCCAGGGGAAGAGATTTATTGCGATGAATGGGGCCGGGTCAAGGTGCAGTTCCCGTGGGATCGCGCGGACAAAAACAACGACCAGAGTTCGTGCTGGATTCGTGTGGCTCAGGGCTGGGCCGGGGCGACCTGGGGCGCCATGGCCGTGCCTCGGGTCAATCAGGAACTGATCATCAGCTTCCTGGATGGCGATCCGGATCAGCCTATCGCCACGGGCCGCACCTACCGCGAGACCAATCTGCCGCCCTATGAACTGCCTAAGCTCAACGCCGTAGCGACGACCAAAAGTCGCGAGTTCAAGGGTACACGAGCCAACGAGTTGCGCATTGACGACACCACTGCGCAAATCAGCGCGGCGCTAATGAGTGATCACGAACATAGCGCGCTGCATCTGGGTTACCTCACTCATCCACGCCACTATGGTGGCGGTAAACCTAGAGGGGAAGGTTTTGAGTTGCGTACGGATGGTCACGGCGCATTGCGCGCAGCAAAAGGTTTATTGCTGACCGCTGAAGCTCAACTGAAGGCCGGTGCGGGTCAACTGGAACGCCAGCAGGTGATCGAGGTGTTGCAAGCAGCCCTGACATTGGCCAAACAGCTGGGAGCATCTGCCGAAAATGCCCAAGGAATTGCCCAGGATTCGCAGCCGCAACAGTCCCTGACTGATGCCGTGAATGCGTTGGGCCATGGTGCCAATAATCAGGCCAATGGCTCCGGCAATGGCATGCAACCCATCATCGCGTTAAGTGGGCCTGCCGGCATCGCTGCTGCGACGTCCCGCAGTATTGCCATGGGTGCAGGCGAGCACATCGATAGCGTGGCGCAACAAAATCAGCAACTCACCGCCGGCAGGAAAGTGGTGATCAATGCAGGCGATGAACTCGGACTGTTTGCCCAGGGTGGCGACATGCGCCATATCGCCCATAACGGCCAGCTGCTGTTGCAGGCCCAGCACAACAGCATCCATGTGCAGGCCGACCAGAGCGTGGAAATCAGCGCCAGCCAGCAACATGTGCTGGTGGCGGCAGACAAGCACATCACCCTGTTGTGCGGTGGGGCTTATATCAAGATGCAGGGCGGCAATATCGAGTTGGGCATGCCCGGCAATTTCACGGTGAAGGCTGCGAACAAGTACTTCATTGACCCAAGCCATGCCTCCGCGCAATTCAATAGCTGGCCCACCACCTCGTTCAACGAACGCTTCCAAACCTTTTTCCCGGACGGTCAACCCATCCGCAACCGTGCCTACGCCCTGGTGCGCAAAGACGGCGCACGTTTCGAAGGCCGTACCGATGGTGATGGCTTCGTCACCCTGCAACAGGGCATGACGCTGGAAGGGCTTGTACTGGAATGGCTTGAACACGGAGACCCCGCATGACCAACAACCCGACGGCGCCGCGTATTGCGCCCATGACCTACAACGCGCGCGGTAACCCGGTGCATACCTGGACCCTCACGCCCAGCCATATCACCGACCCGGTGCACTGCATATTGCCGCCGGATGGGGTGCTGCCGGTGATTTTTGTGCCGGGGATCATGGGGTCGAATTTGAAGAGTAAGACTGAAAATCTGGAGGTTGAGGGCGTCCCTGTCTGGAGGTTGGATGCTGGATTTCTCGGTAAGAATATGTGGCTGGCTACAAACTGGATTAGAAAGTCAGCGGGTGTTAGACAAAAAAAGCTGCACCCGCTAAGGACTGCTGTTGATAACAAAGGCGCGGTACCTAAACGCCCAGCCGGCTCGGTAATCGCTCTGCCAGGATTGGACAGAAAAAAGACCCTCTCGGCCCTGACCAAACGCTACGAAGAACGTGGCTGGGGCGAAGTCAGCGAAACCAGTTATCATGCTTTTCTGCTTTGGCTGGAAGACACCCTGAACAGCCAATTCCTGCCCCACCAATGGCCGCAATTCGACATCCGGCCGGAGCATTTGCACACCGTCGCCGTCGAGCCTGGGCCTACGCACATCACCCGGTTAAAACCTGAAATCCCCATCGCCATGCCGGGATTGGGCGCCAACCTCGCCAGCCAGTTGCCGTCGATACTTTCGGACGAGTTGGTGGCGCGTGGCGGCTACCGCATGCCGGTGCATGCCTGTGGTTACAACTGGCTGGACTCCAACGA
>NZ_JBFULI010000121.1:0-2402 GCF_056400405.1 Pseudomonas sp. P5_B3
CCTACGGCGCGATCGCCGTGGACCACGCCGGCCAATGGACTTACACCCTGGCCAATGGCACCGATGGGGTCGCCAGTGCGGTGCAGGCGCTGCAGGCTGGTGAGAGTCATGATGACGTGTTTACGGTGCAGGTCAGCGACGGCCTGGGTGGCGTCGACACCCAGCTGGTGACCGTCACCATTACCGGCACCAACGACCAGCCGACGCTGACCATTACCGACCCGACCGGGGCGATGAATGAAGGCAACGGCGCGGCCACGCTGAGCGACAGCGGGGCGCTGAGCTTCGCCGACCTGGACAGCCACGACGTCGTGACGGTCAGCCAGACTTCTAACAATGACCTCGTCTGGAGCGGCGGCACCCTCGGTGCGGCGCAAGCCGCGGCGCTGGTGGCCGGTTTCTCGGTCGATCAGGCCGGCTGGACCTACAGCAGCAGCGAGAACCTGGACTTCCTGCGCGCCGGGGAAACCGTCAGCTTCTCCTACACCGTGATGGCGACCGACGACAGCAGCGCGGGCAACGCGGTCTCGGCGCCGCAAACGGTGACCATCACCCTGACCGGCACCAACGACCAGCCGACGCTGACCATCGGCGACCCGACCGGGGCGATGAACGAAGGCAACGGCGCGGCCACGCTGAGCGACAGCGGGGCGCTGAGCTTCGCCGACCTGGACAGCCACGACGTCGTCACGGTCAGTCAGAGTTCGAACCACGATATCGTCTGGAGCGGCGGCACCCTAGGGGCGGCGCAAGCCGCCGCACTGGTGGCCGGCTTCGCGGTCGATCAGGCCGGCTGGACCTACAGCAGCAGCGAGAACCTGGACTTCCTGCGGGCCGGGGAAACCATCAACTTCTCCTACACCGTGGTGGCCACTGACGACAGTGGCACGGCCAACGCGACCTCGGCGGCGCAAACGGTGACCATCACCCTCACTGGCACCAACGACCAGCCAACGCTGACCATCACCGACCCGACTGGGGCGATGAACGAAGGCAACGGCGCGGCCACGCTGAGCGACAGCGGCGCGCTGAGCTTCGCCGACCTGGACGTCAACGATGCAGTGACGGTCAGCCAGAGTGCCAACCACGACCTCGTCTGGAGCGGCGGCACCCTAGGGGCGGCGCAAGCCGCCGCACTGGTGGCCGGCTTCGCGGTCGATCAGGCCGGCTGGACCTACAGCAGCAGCGAGAACCTGGACTTCCTGCGCGCCGGGGAAACCATCAGTTTCTCCTACACCGTGGTGGCCACCGACGACAGCGGCACGGGCAACGCGACTTCGGCAGCGCAGACGGTGACGATCACCCTGACCGGGACCAATGACGCGCCCGTGCTCAGCTTCGTGGCAGGCAATGAGGCCGGCGCGGTGCAGGAAGACACCACGCTCAGCATGAATGGCCAGTTCAGCTCGGCCGACATCGACCACGGTGCCACGGCGAGCTGGAGTATTGTCGGGTCAAATACCGGCACCTACGGCGCGATCGCCGTGGACAACAGCGGCCAGTGGACCTACACGCTGGCCAATGGCACCGATGGGGTCGCCAGTGCGGTGCAGTCGCTGAAGGCAGGCGAGAGTCATAATGACGTGTTCACGGTGCAAGTCAGCGAYGGCCTSGGCGGYGTCGACACCCAGCTGGTGACCGTCACCGTCACCGGCAGCAACGACGCGCCMGTGCTCAGCTTCGCGACMGGCAATGCTGCCGGCGCGGTGCAGGAAGACACCATGCTCAGCGTGAATGGCCAGTTCAGCTCGGCCGACATCGACCACGGTGCCACGGCGAGCTGGAGTATTGTCGGGTCAAATACCGGCACCTACGGCGCGATCGCCGTGGACAACAGCGGCCAGTGGACCTACACCCTGGCCAATGGCACCGATGGGGTCGCCAGTGCGGTGCAATCACTGCAGGCGGGCGAGAGTCACAACGAAGTGTTCAGCGTGCAGGTCAGCGATGGCCTCGGCGGTGTCGACACCCAGCTGGTGACCGTCACCGTCACCGGCAGCAACGACGCGCCAGTGCTCAGCTTCGCGACCGGCAATGCTGCCGGCGCGGTGCAGGAAGACACCAYGCTCAGCGTSAGTGGCCAGTTCAGCTCGGCCGACATCGATCACRRTGCCACGGCGACCTGGAGCATCCATGGCGCGGCAACCGGCACCTACGGTTCGATCGCCGTGGACAACAGCGGCCAGTGGATCTACACGCTGGCCAATGGCAGCGATGGGGTCGCCAGTGCGGTGCAGTCGCTGCAGGCGGGCGAGAGTCATAATGACGTGTTCACGGTGCAAGTCAGCGACGGCCTGGGCGGTGTGGCCACCCAGCTGGTGACCGTCACCGTCACCGGCAGCAACGACGCGCCCGTGCTCAGCTTCGCGACCGGCGATGAGGCCGGCGCGGTGCAGGAAGAC
>NZ_JBFULI010000122.1:0-2220 GCF_056400405.1 Pseudomonas sp. P5_B3
GAATTCAAAGGCACCGTACAGGCGATCTCTTCGAGGTCCCTACGGAAGTCGGAATAGACCAACCCCATGCCACCATAAGCAGGTGAGGCGCTAACCGGCTCGAACTGATCCCATGCAGAGCCTGTCGATAAGACGCTCTCAGCGATCACCTTGAGACGCTCTTTGAGTTGATCCCAAGTCGCCTCAGGCCGGTCGAGATGGAAGGTTCTGAGCGTAGTCAACAGGTGCTTAGCAATGGTCACAGCGGTTTGCCTATGGATCGTCTTAAGGGAGAGCGTGCAGGTAGCTTTGGAGCCCAGTGGGCGAATGCGGAGAGTGTAACGGCCTTGCCTACGGTAGACCCATGGCGTGGCGAGTTCTAACACGGTTCTAACAGTTGGTGCTTTAGTGGTGAAGGTCATGGTTGGTCGCGCCCTTGTGCTGCTTGGGTTTGACCTTCGTTGCGCCCCAGTTGGAAAAAAACTCCACAGGGACTCCTTAAACGTTGCGCGGCATGCAAGCGCGCGGGATACCACCAGCATACCCATGCGCCGCCCTTGCGACCAGTCGTGAAACCTCTGGCAACAGGCCTGTAACGGGCATTTCAAACAAGCGTATGTTTTTTCATTGACAGTACACCGCCATCCTCATAACCTCGCCAAACCTTCAACGCACCGGGATGACGCGGACGTGGGCAGCATCTATTTGATTCGACATGGCCAGGCTTCTTTTGGTGCGGACGACTACGACGTCCTGTCGCCGACCGGCATTCGACAGGCTGAAATCCTTGGCCGGCACCTGGCCGAACTCGGTATCAGCTTCGACCGCTGCCTGGCGGGCGACCTGCGCCGCCAGCAGCACACGGCCAACAGCGCGCTGGAACAATTCGCCGCGGTGGGCCTGCCGGTGCCGATCCTGGAAACCGATTCCGCCTTCAACGAGTTCGACGCCGATGCGGTGATCCGCGCGCTGTTGCCGGCCATGCTGCCGGACGAACCCGAAGCCCTGAACATCCTGCGCAACGCCGCGCAAAACCGTGGTGAGTTCCAGCGTATCTTCGCCCTGATCATCGAACGCTGGCTCGCCGGCACCTTTGACACACCGGGCCTGGAAAGCTGGCTAGGCTTTGTCGAGCGGGTGCAGGCCGGTCTGCACCGCATCCTCGACCAGGCCGACAACACCCAGAAAATCGCCGTGTTCACCTCCGGCGGCACCATCACCGCCCTGCTCCACCTGATTACGCAAATGCCTGCCCGGCAGGCCTTTGAATTGAACTGGCAAATCGTCAACACCTCGCTCAACCAGCTTAAGTTTCGTGGTCGCGAGGTAGCCCTGGCTTCCTTCAACGCTCATGCGCACCTGCAACTGTTGAAGGCCCCGGAACTCATCACGTTTCGCTGAGTCCGGACTATTGTGACCCTGGCTGTAATCACCCAGCTCTCATTACCCAAGAAAGGATCGAACCATGACCTCCGTAGCAGACGCCGTACAAGCAATGAAAGCCAAGTTCAATCCAGCCGCTGCTGCCGGTCTGGACCTGGTCTTCGGTTTCCGCATCGACGACACCAAGAACTTCTCGCTGATCGTCAAGGACCAGACCTGCGAACTGCAGGAAGGCGAGAACCCGGACGCCCAGGTGACCCTGGTGATGGACGGCGAAACTCTGGAAGGCATCGTCGACGGTTCGACTGACGGCATGCAAGCGTTCATGGGCGGCAAACTGCGCGCTGAAGGCGACATGATGCTGGCGATGAAACTGTCCGAACTGTTCCCGTCGTAAGCACCGGGCTCCCGAGCTTCGGGAGCGTGCAGGGCTGCAAACGAATCCCGCCCTTAGTGGCGGGATTCGTCGTTTTTGYCCCCTCGCCACAGGTTCGGCGGTGCTCTTACAATGTCGGCACTCCCCACACCGGCCGCCCCATGGACATCGACCTCGCCCGCACCTTCCTCGAAATCGTCCGCCATGGCAGCCTGGCTGCCGCCGCGGAAAAGCTCCATGTCACCCAGACCGCGATCACCGCGCGGGTGCAGAAACTCGAAAGCCAACTGGGCAGCACCCTGTTCGTGCGCAATCGTGCCGGCGCCCGTCTGACACCCAACGGTGAAGCCTTCGTGGTGTATGCCAATCAACTGGTGCAAACCTGGGAAGCCGCGCGGCGTGATCTGCCATTGCCCGAGGGTTATCGCGATGTGCTGCACATCGGTGGCGAGGTGAGTCTGTGTAATCCGCTGATGCTCGGC
>NZ_JBFULI010000123.1:0-2001 GCF_056400405.1 Pseudomonas sp. P5_B3
TTGCCTTCTTACCCCGCTGCGCCGCCTCTATCCGCTTCCTGTTCGTCAGGCCAGCATTTTGCCTCGGGCTTCCTTCAGATTCGCAGTCACCCGCAACACCCTTGCCTCTGGCTAACACTTCCCCTTGCCGGGTGTGTAGAGGACTTTCACCTCCAAGTCACCAGCGTGGCCACCACAGCCAAGCTGGTTGCGCTTCGCGCAACGCGCCATGCCTGGCGCACCAACAAAAAAGGGCCCACCTTTCGGTGAGCCCTTCTAGACCGCCCTGCAGAGCGGATTTTGTTTGGTAGGCGCGATTGGACTCGAACCAACGCCCCCACCATGTCAAGGTGACCGGTAATCCACCATAAGCTACTGATCTATAAGAGAAAATTGTCTTTATGCAATACTCTCAAAACCGCTACATACCCCTATAAGAATCAATAACTTATCGTTGTATATTCCTACAGTAGTGCCATCCTTTCCAGGCGTTCTGCCGAACTGAACCTCAAACCCCTAGTTTGCCTCTGCTACGCTTTCTTCGTCCCGGAGAATTAGCACATGCCAAATTCAGATCTATTCCCTTCACTGCTGTTCAAGATCAACGAAAACCAGCTCGCCTTGGAGGCCGCCATCTTGGAGCTTGCGAACTGGGTCGAGCAACGCGGCGCGGCCGATATCGCCGATAACGTCCGCGGCGCCTTGGACACCATCGACAAGAACGAAGAGTTCATCAAGTTTACGCTCGCGGTTCTCATGACGCCGGAGTGAGCTATTTACTCGACGCGCCCCCGATCACTGCTGGGCATGGCACCTTTGCAGCTGCACGGCTCCACCGATGACACAGGCAGAATCCGCAACTCATTAACGAAACTCATGAGAACTTGAAGGTCATCATGCACGGAATCGCCGAATTGATGAACGATTGAGAGCGACCCAGGCGCTGCGTTATTTTCCGTCAGAGCACTCTGCCAACTCCCGTCTAAGCTGACCTGTGCTAACGGATCAGCACCTTTCTTTTTGTTCGACCCCCTTTAATCCCGCCCATGCGGGTTTTTTTTTGCCGTCTATTTACAGTGGGCGCGCCTCTTGGGCTACGCTTTTTTTGTGCATGGAGGAAGCGCTATGCCAGAAGATCTACCCCCCGCCCATCTCAATCCTTCCGATGAGGACTTAATTGCCTTCGGACATACTATCGATGAGGTTGTTGCCTGGATCGACCATCGCGGTCCTACGTGTGTATCTGATCGCATCAACATACCAAAATTACAAACTTGGGCGCTCAACAACCCCCAACGCCTGCTTTCTAACAGCCTAACGATTATCCATTTAACTCGCATGGAATGCGTTGTGCTTGACTTATTAACAAGCAGCGAGGAGCGTGTTGTTAGCAACGAGGAAATCCTTATGAAGTTAAATAAAGACCCTTATAATTACAAAGGATTGCCCATGTGCCTCAGTAGACTGCAAGCGAAATTCAAGAAATTAACTAATGGAGACAGCCTCCTCCGCTCAGTAAGAAGTCGTGGTTACTGCCTTACCCAAACAATAAATCCCGAATGAGTTTTTAAGTCTCTGTTTCATGGCTGAGACCTCCTTCACGAAACAAAGACACTCGATCAAAGTGATCAGTCCTTGATCGCCGTCGCCGGTGATAGCGCCAATTCTGTGAGCTCGCGCCAGTCCTTCCCTAGTTACTCAGCTTGGGCTGCAGGATCACCCGTGCCAGCATCACCAGAATACCCAGAACGCCATAAGCTGCAGGCGGTAGTACCGCCTGCAACTGAGACAGCAGCTGCTCAGCAATACCCAGCGCTGCAATCGCACCGCCAGCCTGAACGCTGGACATCTTCAAAGCATCTTTCCAATTACTAATCAGTTGCATATTTTGTTGCCTCGGGTGTTGGGAAAGGTTCAGGCCAGCACCTTCAGCGCGACTTGGTAAACGCAAACTTCATTTCCGCAGGGCTTACGGCACATCCTTGAAGAAAATGTGGCGCCCGAGCTTCAACGTCTCTTTGG
>NZ_JBFULI010000124.1:0-1838 GCF_056400405.1 Pseudomonas sp. P5_B3
AATCGGCATAAATCGGCATAGGGGACGGCCTTCATAGACCGTACCCCTGCCACACCACCCGGCATGCGGGTCCGCACCGGGCGGTTCGAGGGATTGAGGTCAGGAGAGACGTGGAAGTCCCAAGCGATCAAACCACGCGAGATTAAGCACCCAATTCAAGGCCCATCGACTGTTGTCCCACCAACGACGGGTGTTACATGCCACTTTCTGGGCGACTTCTTTACTCGCACCCAAAGCCCGTAATTCACGATAAGTCGTCGTTCCCCGCTTCCATTGCTTGAGTTGAATCGCTCTGAGTCGGTGCCGCATCCATTTGTCCAATTCGCGCCAGACGCCTGGTGTTTGCGACAACTTGAAATAGGCTTTCCAACCCAGCAAATAGGGACGTAGGAGGTCGACGACCTGCTGCAAACTGCGGCCACATGAACGGCGAGTGAACTGCCGGATACGTTGCTTGAATTGCTTTTGTGCCTTCTGAGATACCGCACGTTTGACTTCGTCACGGGCGCACCAAAATGCATAACCCAGAAACTTGCGACCAAACGCACTGGCCACCGCGCTCTTGCTCTCGTTGATGCTCAAGTGCAGCTTTTCATACAGACGCCTCAGCAAGATCATCACCCGCTGCCCGGCTTTATGACTGCGAACATAAACGTTCGCGTCGTCGGCATAGCGCACGAAGCAATGACCTCGATGTTCAAGCTCCCGATCCACTTCGTCCAGCAGCACATTTGCCAGCAACGGTGACAGTGGACCGCCCTGCGGCGCCCCGTAGCGGCTTTTCTCGATTACGCCATTGATCAGCGTTCCCGCATCCAGGTACGCCCGGACCAGTCGAATAACCGCCCGTTCCGCAATCCGTTTGCGTAGGCGATCAATCAAAATGTCGTGATCGACCCGGTCGAAGAACTTCTCCAGATCAACATCCACCACCACTTGGCGCCCCGAGGACACATACCGCTGAGCCGCCAAAACGGCGTCCTGCGCGCAACGTCCCGGGCGAAAGCCGTAGCTGTGTTCACTGAAGGTCGGATCGAGGAGTGGCTGCAAGACTTGCAGCAGTGCTTGTTGAATCAGGCGGTCGGTGACCGTCGGAATGCCCAACTCGCGTTCACCGCCGTCAGGTTTGGGGATGACCACGCGTCTTACCGGACTGGGCCGGTAGACACCTGAAAGTAGCTGTTCACAAATCACTGGCCATTGAGTCAGCAAGGCTTCAGCAGTCTGTTCAATGTCCAGACCGTCAACTCCCGCTGCACCTTTATTRGCTTTGACCCGTTTCCACGCCCGTTTCAGGTTTTCTCTCGCAAAGGCCCGTTCCAGCAGCCTTTGCCCTGCGTTGTCGGATTCATCTTGCGGGCGATTGACCTCGTCGCTGGCGGGACTTCTCACGGYTTCACCGCTCGTTATCTCCATCCGCCCCGCGTTTGGCAGGCATCTGACTTCCGGTCGTTCGCATCAACATGGCCTACAACACTCTCTCTCGTTCGGCCCTTCGTCAAAAAAAARGACTACTACGGCCTCTGCTGACTTCTCGCTCCGGCTCGCACCGTCGCCCTTTCAGACACAAGGCGAGATCTCCCCAGGTAAGAACGCAATCCTTCCCCGCACAACCGCCGGATTTACGCAGCCTGATCCTTGACCACAAGAGCTTCGCGATCTTTTGCTCGCTCGCCCTGATCGGCTTCGCCTTATATCCGGTTCTTGTCCATCGGCTCGCGGTTTCGATTCACGCTTCCTCCCCACACTCGGTCGCCCTCATGCAGTTGCGCTTCACTTCGTTCGCTGTGGTCAGCTTACGACGGGACTTTCACCCGCAAGATTGCGCCCATGCTGGG
>NZ_JBFULI010000125.1:0-1668 GCF_056400405.1 Pseudomonas sp. P5_B3
ACGCTGGACAGCGGCAAGGTCATCACCATCGCCGAAGGCCAGAGTTCCGGCAGCCTGCCGGTCACGGTGGGCAACGACGCCTACAAGGGTCCGACCATCGTGATCGAGTCGATTAAATCGGCCGACGGCGGCAACCTCGAAGCCATCGATCCGGTGAAAACGCCGGTCAGCACCACGGTCAACGACGTCGACGACACCACCACGGTGACGCTGAGCGCGACGCCGAGCGTCGACGAGAACGGCACCATCACCTACACCGCGACGCTGACCGACGCCCAGGGCCAACCGGTGACGGCGCAGAACGGTCCGGTGACCGTGACGCTGGACAGCGGCAAGGTCATCACCATCGCCGAAGGGCAGAGTTCCGGCTCCTTGCCAATCACCGTGGGTAATGATGTCTACCAAGGTCCAACCACGGTTACCGAATCCATCAAGGACGCGGTGGGTGGCAACCTGGAAGCCATCAACCCAGTGAAAACCCCGGTGAGCACCACGGTCAACGACGTCAACGACACCACCAGGGTGACCTTGAGCGCGACGCCGAGCGTGGACGAGAACGGCACCATCACCTACACCGCCACGCTGACCGACAAGAACGGCGCCCCGGTGACCGCACAGAACGGTCCAGTGACCGTGACGCTGGACAGCGGCAAGGTCATTACCATCGCCGAAGGCCAGAGCACCGGCTCCTTGCCGGTGACGGTCGGCAATGACGTCTATGAAGGGCCGACCACGGTCACCGAATCCATCAAGGACGCGGTGGGCGGCAACCTGGAACAGGTGTCGCCAAACACCACGCCAGTGACCACCACGATCAATGACGTCAACGACAGCACCACCGTGACCCTGAGCACCACGCCGAGCGTGGATGAAAACGGCACCATCACTTACACCGCCACCCTGACCGATGCCCAGGGCCAACCGGTCACCGCGCAGAGCGGTCCGGTCACCGTGACCCTCGACAGCGGCAAGGTCATCACCATTGCCGAAGGCCAGAGTTCCGGCAGTTTGCCGGTCACGGTCGGCAACGACGTCTACCAAGGTCCGACCACCGTGACCGAGTCGATTAAATCGGCCGACGGCGGCAACCTCGAAGCCATCAACCCGGTGAAAACCCCGGTCAGCAACACGGTCAATGACGTCAACGACACCACCACGGTGACCCTGAGCGCGACGCCGAGCGTGGACGAGAACGGCACCATCACCTACACCGCGACGCTGACCGACAAGAACGGCGCCCCGGTGACCGCGCAGAACGGTCCAGTCACCGTAACGCTGGACAGCGGGAAGGTCATCACCATCGCCGAAGGGCAGAGCTCTGGCAGCCTGCCGGTCACCGTGGGCAACGACGCCTACCAAGGGCCGACCACGGTCACCGAATCCATCAAGGACGCGGTGGGTGGCAACCTGGAAGCCATCAACCCGGTGAAAACGCCGGTCAGCACCACGGTCAATGACGTCGACGACACCACCACCGTGACCCTGACCGCCACCCCGAGCGTGGACGAAAACGGCACCATCACCTACACCGCGACCCTGACCGACAAGAACGGCGCCCCGGTCACCGCGCAGAACGGTGCGGTCACCGTGACGCTGGACAGCGGCAAGGTCATCACCATCGCCGAAGGCCAGAGTTCCGGCAGCCTGCTGGTCACGGTGGGCAACGAC
>NZ_JBFULI010000126.1:0-1657 GCF_056400405.1 Pseudomonas sp. P5_B3
ACCGCTACCCTGACCAACCCGACGCAAACACCGGTGACCGTGACCTTGAGCAACGGCTCGGTCATCACCATCGAAGCTGGCCAGACCACCGGCAGCATCGTGGTCGAAACCCCGGCCAATGACGTTTATGTGAACGGCAACACCGTCAGCACCACCATCACCGGTACCACGGGCGGCAACTTCGAAAATCTGGTGCCGAACACCGCGCCAGCCGTGACCACCATCACCGATTCCGTGGACAACACCGGRCTGASCCTGACGGCCACCGGCAACATCACCGAAGGMGGSCAGATCACCTAYACCGCTACCCTGACCAACCCGACGCAAACACCGGTGACCGTGACCTTGAGCAACGGCTCGGTCATCACCATCGAAGCGGGCAAGACCAGCGGTAGCGTCGTGGTCGAGACCCCGGCCAATGACGTCTATGTCAACGGCAGCACCGTCAGCACCACCATCACCGGCACCACGGGCGGCAACTTCGAGAACCTGGTGCCCAACACCMCGCCGGCCGTGACCACCATCACCGATTCCGTGGACASCACCGGRCTGAGCCTGACGGCCACCGGCAACATCACCGAAGGCGGGCAGATCACCTAYACCGCYACCCTGASCAATCCAGCCGGCACGCCGATGACTGTGACCTTGAGCAACGGCTCGGTCATTACCATCGAAGCCGGCCAGACCTCCGGCAGCGTCAACGTGCCGACCCCGGCCAATGATGTTTATGCCAACGGCAGCACCGTCAGCACCACCATCACCGGTACCACGGGCGGCAACTTCGAGAACCTGGTGCCGAGTAAAGAGCCGGCAGTAACGTCCATCACTGACTCGATCGACACCACCACCGTGACGCTGAGCGCCACACCGAGCGTGGACGAGAACGGCACCATCACCTACACCGCGACGCTGACCGACAAGAACGGCGCCCCGGTGACCGCGCAGAACGGTCCGGTCACCGTCACGCTGGACAGCGGCAAGGTCATCACCATCGCCGAAGGCCAGAGCGCCGGTAGCTTGCCGGTGAGCGTCGGCAACGACGTCTACCAAGGGCCGACCACGGTCACCGAATCCATCAAGGACGCGGTGGGCGGCAACCTGGAACAGGTGTCGCCAAACACCACGCCAGTGACCACCACGGTCAATGACGTCAATGACAGCACCACCGTGACCCTGAGCGCGACGCCGAGCGTGGACGAAAACGGCACCATCACCTATACCGCGACCCTGACCGATGCCCAAGGCCAACCGGTCACCGCGCAGAACGGTCCAGTGACCGTGACGCTGGACAGCGGCAAGGTCATCACCATCGCCGAAGGCCAGAGTTCCGGTAGTTTGCCGGTCACCGTGGGCAACGACGCCTACCAAGGGCCGACCACGGTCACCGAATCCATCAAGGATGCGGTGGGTGGCAACCTGGAAGCCATCAACCCAGTGAAAACCCCGGTCAGCACCACGGTCAATGACGTCAACGACACCACCACGGTGACCTTGACCGCGACGCCGAGCGTGGACGAGAACGGCACCATCACCTACACCGCCACGCTGACCGACAAGAACGGCGCCCCGGTGACCGCACAGAACGGTCCAGTGACCGTGACGCTGGACAGCGGCAAGGTCATCACCATCGCCGAAGGCCAGAGTTCCGGCAGCCTGC
>NZ_JBFULI010000127.1:0-1361 GCF_056400405.1 Pseudomonas sp. P5_B3
CTAATGAAATGGCTACCCCCGCCGCCCCCTGTGATCGACCACTAAGCTTTCACAGGGGGCTTATCGGAGATCATTGCCATGAGCAAAGTAGCTATTGCCGCCATCGATCTGGGAAAACACACCTTTCATCTACATGCACAGGATGATCGTGGTCACGAGCTGTACCGCAAAAAATTCAATCGGGTAGCGCTCATGCAGCACCTGATGAACCTTGAGCCCTGCACTGTCGTGATGGAGGCCTGCGGCGGCGCCCACTTCATGGCGCAGGAGGCCGCCAAGTTAGGGCATACGCCCAGGCTCATTGCTCCACATCTCGTGCGTCCCTACGTGAAAAGCAACAAGAATGACTTCGCCGATGCCGAGGCGATCTGCGAAGCAGCGACTCGTCCGTCAATGCGTTTTGTGCCGGTAAAAACTCAGGCCCAACAAGTGCTAGCCATGCTGAACTCCACCCGAGACTCGTTCATCAAGGATCGCACCGCCACCGTCAATCGGATTCACGCCGCGCTTCTGGAAGTCGGCGTGAGCCTGGCCCCGGGCTTCAAGTCGATCAACGCGCTACCGGAGCTGCTTGAGGCGAGTTCAATTTCTGAGCCGTACAAAAAAAATCTGATGAGACTGTATCGACACTTCAAGCATGTGGAGGAGGAGATCAAGTCGCTGGATAAGGACGTGGAATGCCAGGCCGCTGAAGATGATCTGGCGACTCGCTTGATGACTCTGCCCTGTGTCGGCYCGATCACCTCCACCGTCCTGGCTGCCGAGCTGGGCGATGGCAAGCAGTTCAAATGCGGCCGAGGCTATGCMGCTTCCATCGGRYTGGTCCCCAAGCAGCATTCCACGGGCGGCAAGTCCGTCCTGCTGGGCATCAGTAAGCGCGGTGATCGCAACCAGCGACGCCTGCTCGTCCAGTGCGCTCGTGTTTACTTGATACARCTGGAGCGACAGAAAGGCGCTTTGGCGGACTGGGTCCGCCGGTTACTGGCGTCGGGACATCACTCCAATCTCGTGGTTTGTGCGCTGGCCAACAAACTGGCAAGAATCGCCTGGGCGATAGCGGCMCACCACACTGAATTCGATGCGGGGCCAGCCGCGATGAACRCCTGACCCCGCTGTCACCCAAGCACCACCCACCTGGTTTTGCGATGCTGGATAACTGATGACATGAACGGCCAACCGGCCTGACGACAACCCTGGGCTCTCACACGGCTGCAAGGCCGTTCCCCTAATTAGGGTCGTTGGGCATCGATTCTCATCGAGGCGCGGGGGCCACAACCCCAACTCAGACGCCGGATAGATGAAAGCAAGCCAAACACGACATCAACAACAGTATTGCAGAAAAGGGGGTAACCATAGATGTG
>NZ_JBFULI010000128.1:0-1248 GCF_056400405.1 Pseudomonas sp. P5_B3
TACTGCAACAGGTCCCGACCATAGGCCAGCGACTCGTTGAACTGGTGATCGAGGCGAACCGTCCCGATCAGGTTGGCACCGAGCCGCCGCCGAAACAGCACGCCCATGTCCCTGCTGAACGAACGCGAGTCATCCCGTTGATTGAGCACATACCGTTGTTGCTGTGCGCGTCGTCGGCTGGTTTCCAGCCACTGGGTCATGGTGTCCAGTGCCAGGTAGGAGGCCGCGTCGGCCACCATCATCACCAGCACCAGATCGGCTGCATCGAGTGCCTGTTGCGAATAGACGGTCGCACCCGAAGGYGTGTCCAGGATCACGGTATCGTTTTCGCTGAGGTCCATTGACGCAAGGTGCTGATTCAACCAGTCAGAGTCTTCAAGCATCAACTGCTTGAGCAATCGGCGATCGTTCACCTCGCCAGTGCCGAAGGGCAGGCACTCGCTGTCGCCAAAGCCCTGCAGGCGATGGGCACCCCAGTCTGCGTCCTGCTCTTTGAGCTGGATCAGCCCGGGAGCCTGCCGGGTGATACCCAAGTGGCTGGACAGCGCGTTCTGAGGGTCCAGATCAATTGCGATGGTTCGCCCGCCAGGGCGCCGAAGTGTTTTTGCGAGGCCAGCGGCGACTGTGCTTTTACCCACCCCACCATTCGCCGAAACGATAGCAATGACCTTCGCCCTGGTTCGCTTGCGAGTCGTTTCTGGCAGACCGTCAAGGCGAACCTGGTTGAGTTCACGCAACAGGTCGCTCAATCGCTGACGGTCACCCGTAGCGGAACTCGCAGGTGGCTCGGTCAGGGAAGAAGATTTGGGTGAAGGTAGCGAGAGGGCAGCATTCTTCACCGGCTCGCCCGGCGCGCCAATCAATAAAGAAGGCTGTGGCTCGTCCAGTAGAAACACAGGGGGCGTTGGTGTTGGGGGAGGCAATGCCACTGACGGCTCTGGCTCAGCCAGTGCAGGTGTAACCGGGTCGTCTTTGAAATCTTTATAGCTCGGTTGTATTTCCTGGTAGCTTTCCGTATTGGCGCCAAAACGTGTAAATAGTTTCGTAATGTCGTCTACATATTTCATGCGTTGTACCAAGAATGAAATAGCTCAGAAACTCAGCATTTCATTAACTTTACAAAGTTGATGCGTCGTCTGGACGTTGGCAGAGTGCCACTAATGTAGTGGTGTCTGCGTCTTGGTGTCAACGAATGTTATAATAAGTCAGTGAGGCTTATTGGTGTTGGTCTAGTGTTATTGGCTGTTG
>NZ_JBFULI010000129.1:0-914 GCF_056400405.1 Pseudomonas sp. P5_B3
GCGCGGTGCAGGAAGACACCACGCTCAGCGTCAGCGGCCAGTTCAGCGCGGCCGACATCGATCACGATGCCACCGCCACTTGGAGTATTGCCGGGTCAAATACCGGCACCTACGGCTCGATCGCCGTGGACACCACCGGCCAATGGACCTACACGCTGGCCAACGGCACCGATGGGGTCGCCAGTGCGGTGCAGTCGCTGCAGGCGGGCGAGAGTCATAATGACGTGTTCACGGTGCAAGTCAGCGACGGCCTGGGCGGTGTGGCCACCCAGCTGGTGACCGTCACCGTCACCGGCAGCAACGACGCGCCCGTGCTCAGCTTCGCGACCGGCGATGAGGCCGGCGCGGTGCAGGAAGACASCASGCTCAGCGTCAGCGGCCAGTTCAGTTCGGCCGACATCGATCACGATGCCACCGCCACTTGGAGTATTGCCGGGTCAAATACCGGCACCTACGGCGCGATCGCCGTGGACCCCACCGGCCAGTGGACCTACACGCTGGCCAATGGCACCAATGGGGCCGCCAGTGCGGTGCAGGCGCTGCAGGCCGGCGAGAGCCATGAGGATGTGTTCACGGTGCAAGTCAGCGACGGCCTCGGCGGCGTCGACACCCAGCTGGTGACCGTCACCGTCACCGGCAGCAACGACGCGCCMGTGCTCRGYTTCGYGRCSGGCAAYGMKGCCGGCGCGGTGCAGGAAGACACCACGCTCAGCGTCAGCGGCCAGTTCAGCGCGGCCGACATCGATCACGATGCCACCGCCACTTGGAGTATTGCCGGGTCAAATACCGGCACCTACGGCTCGATCGCCGTGGACACCACCGGCCAATGGACCTACACGCTGGCCAACGGCACCGATGGGGTCGCCAGTGCGGTGCAGTCGCTGCAGGCGGGCGAGAGCCATGAGGAAGTGTTC
>NZ_JBFULI010000130.1:0-795 GCF_056400405.1 Pseudomonas sp. P5_B3
TCAGAATGTCGCGGTGAATACGTTCCCGGGCCTTGTACACACCGCCCGTCACACCATGGGAGTGGGTTGCACCAGAAGTAGCTAGTCTAACCTTCGGGAGGACGGTTACCACGGTGTGATTCATGACTGGGGTGAAGTCGTAACAAGGTAGCCGTAGGGGAACCTGCGGCTGGATCACCTCCTTAATCGACGACTCAGCTGCTCCATAAGTTCCCACACGAATTGCTTGATTCATTGAAGAAGACGATAGAAGCAGCTTTAAGCTCCAAGCTGATAGCTCCAAGCTAACAGTTACGCGCTCGAAATTGGGTCTGTAGCTCAGTTGGTTAGAGCGCACCCCTGATAAGGGTGAGGTCGGCAGTTCGAATCTGCCCAGACCCACCAATTTTGTATGGGGCCATAGCTCAGCTGGGAGAGCGCCTGCCTTGCACGCAGGAGGTCAACGGTTCGATCCCGTTTGGCTCCACCATTAACTGCTTCGAAACGTTTGAGAGTTTAGAAATGAATATTCCGCTGTGAATATTGATTTCTAGTCTTTTGATTAGATCGTTCTTTAAAAATTTGGGTATGTGATAGAAAGATAGACTGAACGTTACTTTCACTGGTAACGGATCAGGCTAAGGTAAAATTTGTGAGTTCTCTTAGTTGAGAAATTCGAATTTTCGGCGAATGTCGTCTTCACAGTATAACCAGATTGCTTGGGGTTATATGGTCAAGTGAAGAAGCGCATACGGTGGATGCCTTGGCAGTCAGAGGCGATGAAAGACGTGGTAGCCTGCGAAAAGCTTCGGGGAG
>NZ_JBFULI010000131.1:0-779 GCF_056400405.1 Pseudomonas sp. P5_B3
GGCGACGTAGGTCCGGTCCAGGCACCGCCGGTGCCGATGGAGAACTGGCCGTAGTTGCCGGCGGTATTGGTTTGCGCCTGGAAACTTTCCGGGCTGTCGACGTCGCTGATGGTCAGGCTGCCAGCGGTGGTCAGCGGAGCATTGGTTTCGCTCAGCGTAACGCTGGCCGAGGACAGCACGGCCGCATCGTTGGTGCCGAGGATATGCACGGTGACTGAAGTGAGGGTGCCGTCGGCACTGCTCACCGCGAAGGTGTCGGTGTAGGTGGTGCCGGCGGCGAACTCGTTGTGGGCGGAGTCGGCGACATAGGTCCAGGCACCGCCGGTGCCGATGGAGAACTGGCCGTAGTTGCCGGCGGTGTTGGTTTGGGCCTGGAAACTTTCCGGGCTGTCGACGTCGCTGATGGTCAGGGTGCCGTTGGTGGTCAGCGGAGCATTGGTTTCGCTCAGCGTAACGCTGGCCGAGGACAGCACGGCGGCGTCGTTGCTGCCGGTGACGGTGACGGTCACCAGCTGGGTGTCGACACCGCCGAGGCCATCGCTGACCTGCACGCTGAACACTTCCTCATGGCTCTCGCCCGCCTGCAGCGACTGCACCGCACTGGCGACCCCATCGGTGCCGTTGGCCAGCGTGTAGGTCCATTGGCCGGTGGTGTCCACGGCGATCGAGCCGTAGGTGCCGGTATTTGACCCGGCAATACTCCAAGTGGCGGTGGCATCGTGATCGATGTCGGCCGCGCTGAACTGGCCGCTGACGCTGAGCGTGGTGTCTTCCTGCAC
>NZ_JBFULI010000132.1:0-763 GCF_056400405.1 Pseudomonas sp. P5_B3
GGACATGACCCCGGCCGGACGTCCGTCATCGTCAGCCACCGGGCTGTAGTAGAGGTCCATCCAGACATCTTCCGGAACCCCGTCACGCAGCAGCACCATTTCTTTGTTGCGATAGGACAAGGTGCCGCCCGCCAGGCAGGCGTCGACCACGTGGCGATTGAATTCGGCGACTTCTGGCCAACCCAGCTCCACCGTAGACCCCAACAGGTACGGATGACGCCCGCCGGCAAACCTGGAGTAAGCGTCGTTATAGATCATGTACCCGGACTGGCCCCAGAGCATCACCATCGGCAGCGGGGACGCGAGCATCAACTGCACCGCACTGCTCAGGCTTTTGGACCATGAGTCGAGTGGGCCAAGTTCGGTCTGGCTCCAGTCGAACGCACGAATGCGCCCGGCCATTTCGCCGTTCCACCCGGAGCACCCGTGGCTATCCTCTAGAAACTGCATCGGCTGGCTCTATCCCGGTAAGTTGCACCCGTTTGTTTCGAGCATCCTGCGCGTTATTCGTTTCATAGAGGTATAGCTGATTCTCGCGGGCCTTTGCAGAATCCTTGTAGGAGCGAGCCTGCTCGCGATAGCGGTGCGTCAGACGACATCCAAGTCGACTGTACCGTCGTTATCGCGAGCAGGCTGAACTGGCCTAATGATTTTGGACACTTCAATCGGGCGCTATGATGGCGCCCAAATCTGAGGTGTTTTGGCTATGCGTAAATCTTATTCCAGTGAGTTCAAACTCAAGGCGGCGAGCATGGTGCTGGAC
>NZ_JBFULI010000133.1:0-737 GCF_056400405.1 Pseudomonas sp. P5_B3
GCCGACACAGGGCAGAGTCATCAAGCGAGTCGCCAGATCATCTTCAGCGGCCTGGCATTCCACGTCCTTATCCAGCGACTTGATCTCCTCCTCCACATGCTTGAAGTGTCGATACAGTCTCATCAGATTTTTTTTGTACGGCTCAGAAATTGAACTCGCCTCAAGCAGCTCCGGTAGCGCGTTGATCGACTTGAAGCCCGGGGCCAGGCTCACGCCAACTTCGAGAAGCGCGGCGTGAATCCGATTGACGGTTGCGGTGCGATCCTTGATGAACGAGTCTCGGGTGGAGTTCAGCATGGCTAGCACTTGTTGGGCCTGAGTTTTTACCGGTACAAAACGCATCGCCGGACGAGTCGCGGCTTCGCAGATCGCCTCGGCATCGGCGAAGTCATTTTTGTTGCTTTTCACGTAGGGACGCACGAGATGAGGCGCGATGAGTCTGGCCGTATGCCCTAACTTGGCGGCCTCCTGTGCCATGAAGTGGGCGCCGCCACAGGCTTCCATCACGATGGTGCAGGGCTCGAGATTTGCCAGGTGCTGCATGAGCGTTACCCGATTGAATTTTTTTCGGTACAGCTCGTGACCACGATCATCCTGTGCATGTAGATGAAAGGTGTGTTTTCCCAGATCGATGGCGGCAATAGCTACTTTGCTCATGGCAATGATCTCCGATAAGCCCCCTGTGAAAGCTTAGTGGTCGATCACAGGGGGCGGCGGGGGTAGCCATTTCATTAGGG
>NZ_JBFULI010000134.1:0-728 GCF_056400405.1 Pseudomonas sp. P5_B3
GCAGCGCCTGATTCATATGGGGTGCTCCCGAATTCCACCAAGGGCCTCGACCGTTGAATGCTGAGTGACAAGCACGGGCTTCGTTGAGCCCTAGACGCATCAAGTTGCGCGCCCTCGTCGAGGGCTGCTTCCATTGGCGCCAGATGATACAGCGAAGTTTGTGACGCACCCAGCCATCAAGATACTCAAGTGGCCGCTTGCTCTGACTCAGCTTGAAGTAGCCAGCCCAACCGCGCAGTACGGGGTTTATCCGCTCGATGACGCTCGCCACTTTGTGGCTTCGCGTTGTGCGCAGCAGGCTTCGRAGTCGGTCGCGTARGCGATCCAGACTCATCGTTGCCACTCTTAGTCTCGGCTGTTGATGCCAGCTCATCCCATAGCCCAAGTAATCACACATCCACGACCCGGCTACTCGGCTCTTTTCCCGGTTCAGCGTCAGTTTCAGGCGCTCGCTCAGGAAACGCTCAACGCTGGCCATCACCCGTTCACCTGCGCGACGACTGCGCACATAAATGTTCGCGTCATCGGCATACCGCACGAAGCGATGGCCCCGCCGCTCCAATTCACGATCAAGTTCGTTGAGCAGGATATTCGACAGCAACGGCGAGAGCGGGCCGCCTTGCGGCGTCCCTTCCTGCCGTCGGCTGACGAGGCCGCCTGACATCGTTCCCGCTTCGAGGTAGCGACGGATCAGCGTGAGGACGCGTTTGTCTTCGATTTGACGCGCA
>NZ_JBFULI010000135.1:0-727 GCF_056400405.1 Pseudomonas sp. P5_B3
CCCCTCCCCTCCGCGGTCCACGCTCCCTGCGACAGTACTGACCAGGACCTCAAGTGGCCAGAATGAAGTCCGTCTGATCAACGGCCGCGCTGCTGACACCCACAAGGCGGATGGAGTCCGCTCCGATCCCGACCACCGTGTCCGCCCCGTCTGCCGTTATGGTCAGGCTGGGAGCGAACGTCGCGCTGGTGATCCCCATCGGCCTGAGATCGATCAAGTCCTGTCCTGCGGCCGCATTGGCTCCGAAGTTCAGGATCGTGTCGTTGCCGAAACCCGCGGCACCAAACACGAACGTATCGTTGCCGGCCACGCCGCCACTCATCACGTCGTTACCCCCAGCGCCGACGAGGAAGTCGTTACCTGCCCCCCCCACGATCGTGTTGGCCAGCTCGTTGCCAGTGCCCACAAAGTTGCCGTTGCCGCCGAAAAACAGATTCTCGAGGTTGGCAYCCAGGGTGTAGCTCGCGAGCGAGGTCCAGATCGTGTCGCTGCCGCCACCGGCGTTCTCGCCTACCACGTCCCCAAGGTCGGTGACTTCATAGATATCGCTGCCGGCACCACCGACCATCGTGTCGGCACCGCCGTTACCGATGAGAAGGTCGTTACCCGCTCCGCCCACGATCATGTTGGCCAGCTCGTTGCCGGTGCCCGCAAAGTTGCCGCTGCCGCCGAAAAACAGATTCTCGACGTTGGCACTCAGGGTGTAGCTCGCGAGCGAGGTCCAGAC
>NZ_JBFULI010000136.1:0-630 GCF_056400405.1 Pseudomonas sp. P5_B3
CAGTTCCCCTGGTTCGCCTCTTGCACCTATGTATTCAGTACAAGATAACCATCTTATGATGGCTGGGTTCCCCCATTCAGACATCTCCGGATCAAAGTCTGTTTGCCGACTCCCCGAAGCTTTTCGCAGGCTACCACGTCTTTCATCGCCTCTGACTGCCAAGGCATCCACCGTATGCGCTTCTTCACTTGACCATATAACCCCAAGCAATCTGGTTATACTGTGAAGACGACATTCGCCGAAAATTCGCACTTGCTCATAGAGCAACTCACAAATTTTACCTTAGCCTGATCCGYTACCAGTGAAAGTAACGTTCAGTCTATCTTTCTATCACATACCCAAATTTTTAAAGAACGAWCTARTCAAAGACTAGAAATCAAYATTCACACTGGAATATTCATTTCTAAACTCTAACGAAACAGACCACCTTGAAAGCTGGCCTCTCGTCTTCTTCAATGAATCAAGCAATTCGTGTGGGAACTTATGGAGCAGCTGAGTCGTCGATTAAGGAGGTGATCCAGCCGCAGGTTCCCCTACGGCTACCTTGTTACGACTTCACCCCAGTCATGAATCACACCGTGGTAACCGTCCTCCCGAAGGTTAGACTAGCTACTTCTGGTGCAACCCACT
>NZ_JBFULI010000137.1:0-588 GCF_056400405.1 Pseudomonas sp. P5_B3
GGCAACGAGGCCGGCGCGGTGCAGGAAGGCAACGAGGCCGGCGCGGTGCAGGAAGACACCACGCTCAGCGTCAGCGGCCAGTTCAGCGCGGCCGACATCGACCACGATGCCACGGCGASCTGGAGTATTGTCGGGTCAAATACCGGCACCTACGGCGCGATCGCCGTGGACCACGCCGGCCAATGGACYTACACCCTGGCCAATGGCACCGATGGGGTCGCCAGTGCGGTGCAGGCGCTGCAGGCTGGTGAGAGTCATGATGACGTGTTTACGGTGCAGGTCAGCGACGGCCTCGGCGGCGTCGCCACCCAGCTGGTGACCGTCACCATTAGCGGCAGCAACGACGCGCCCGTGCTCAGCTTCGTGACGGGCAACGAGGCCGGCGCGGTGCAGGAAGACACCACGCTCAGCGTCAGTGGCCAGTTCAGCACGACCGACATCGACCACGATGCCACGGCGAGCTGGAGTATTGTCGGGTCAAATACCGGCACCTACGGCGCGATCGCCGTGGACCACGCCGGCCAATGGACTTACACCCTGGCCAATGGCACCGATGGGGTCGCCAGTGCGGTGCAGGCGCTGCAGGCT
>NZ_JBFULI010000138.1:0-571 GCF_056400405.1 Pseudomonas sp. P5_B3
GCCTGCAGCGCCTGCACCGCACTGGCGACCCCATCGGTGCCATTGGCCAGGGTGTAGGTCCATTGGCCGGCGTGGTCCACGGCGATCGCGCCGTAGGTGCCGGTATTTGACCCGACAATACTCCAGGTCGCCGTGGCATCGTGGTCGATGTCGGCCGCGCTGAACTGGCCGCTGACGCTGAGCGTGGTGTCTTCCTGCACCGCGCCGGCCTCGTTGCCCGCCACGAAACCGAGCACCGGCGCGTCGTTGCTGCCGGTGATGGTGACGGTCACCAGCTGTGTGTCGACGCCGCCGAGGCCGTCGCTGACCTGCACCGTGAACACTTCGTTGTGACTCTCGCCGGCCTGCAGCGCCTGCACCGCACTGGCGACCCCATCGGTGCCATTGGCCAGGGTGTAGGTCCATTGGCCGGCGTGGTCCACGGCGATCGCGCCGTAGGTGCCGGTATTTGACCCGACAATACTCCAGGTCGCCGTGGCATCGTGGTCGATGTCGGCCGCGCTGAACTGGCCGCTGACGCTGAGCGTGGTGTCTTCCTGCACCGCGCCGGCCTCGTTGCCCGCCACGAAAC
>NZ_JBFULI010000139.1:0-567 GCF_056400405.1 Pseudomonas sp. P5_B3
AACGACGCCTACAAGGGTCCGACCATCGTGATCGAGTCGATTAAAACGACGCCTACAAGGGTCCGACCATCGTGATCGAGTCGATTAAATCGGCCGACGGCGGCAACCTCGAAGCCATCGATCCGGTGAAAACGCCGGTCAGCACCACGGTCAACGACGTCGACGACACCACCACGGTGACCCTGAGCGCGACGCCGAGCGTCGACGAGAACGGCACCATCACCTACACCGCGACGCTGACCGACGCCCAGGGCCAACCGGTGACSGCGCAGAACGGTSCRGTSACCGTGACGCTGGACAGCGGCAAGGTCATYACCATCGCCGAAGGSCAGAGYTCYGGCAGCCTGCYGGTCACGGTGGGCAACGACGCCTACMAGGGKCCRACCAYCGTGAYCGAGTCGATTAAATCGGCCGACGGCGGCAACCTCGAAGCCATCGATCCGGTGAAAACGCCGGTCAGCACCACGGTCAACGACGTCGACGACACCACCACGGTGACCCTGAGCGCGACGCCGAGCGTCGACGAGAACGGCACCATCACCTACACCGCGACGCTGACCGACGCCC
>NZ_JBFULI010000140.1:0-566 GCF_056400405.1 Pseudomonas sp. P5_B3
CGATCAGCCCGGTGAAAACGCCGGTGAGCACCACGGTCAATGACGTCAACGACACCACCACGGTAACCCTGACGGTGAAAACGCCGGTGAGCACCACGGTCAATGACGTCAACGACACCACCACGGTAACCCTGACCGCCACCCCGAGCGTGGATGAGAACGGCACCATCATCTACACCGCGACGCTGACCGATGCCCTGGGCAAACCGGTCATCGCGCAAAACGGTCCGGTCACCGTCACGCTGGACAGCGGCAAGGTCATCACCATCGCCGAAGGCCAGGGCGCCGGCTCCTTGCCAGTGAGCGTGGGCAACGACGTGTACCAAGGGCCGACCACGGTGACCGAATCCATCAAGGACGCGGTGGGTGGCAACCTCGAGGCGATCAGCCCGGTGAAAACGCCGGTGAGCACCACGGCCAATGACGTCAACGACACCACCACGGTAACCCTGACCGCCACCCCGAGCGTGGATGAGAACGGCACCATCATCTACACCGCGACGCTGACCGATGCCCTGGGCAAACCGGTCATCGCGCAAAACGGTCCGGTCACCGTCACGCTGGAC
>NZ_JBFULI010000141.1:0-557 GCF_056400405.1 Pseudomonas sp. P5_B3
GCATATCCTCGGCACCAACGATGCGGCCGTGCTGTCCGCCGACATCGCCAACCTCACCGAGACCAGCATATCCTCGGCACCAACGATGCGGCCGTGCTGTCCGCCGACATCGCCAACCTCACCGAGACCAATGCTGCGCTGACCACCGCTGGCAGCCTGACCATCAGCGACGTCGACAGCGCCGCAACCTTCGTCGCGCAAACCAACACCGCCGGCAGCTACGGCCAGTTCTCCATCGGCACCGGCGGTGCCTGGACCTACGTCGCCAGTTCCGCCCACAACGAGTTCGCCGCCGGCACCACCTACACCGACACCTTCGCGGTGAGCAGCGCCGACGGCACCCTCACTTCGGTCACCGTGCATATCCTCGGTAGCAACGATGCCGCCGTGCTGTCCTCGGCCAGCGTTACGCTGAGCGAAACCAATGCTCCGCTGACCACCGCTGGCAGCCTGACCATCAGCGACGTCGACAGCGCCGCAACCTTCGTCGCGCAAACCAACACCGCCGGCAGCTACGGCCAGTTCTCCATCGGCACCGGCGGTGCCTGGACCTACGT
>NZ_JBFULI010000142.1:0-545 GCF_056400405.1 Pseudomonas sp. P5_B3
CCGGTAAAAACTCAGGCCCAACAAGTGCTAGCCATGCTGAACTCCACCCGAGACTCGTTCATCAAGGATCGCACCGCCACCGTCAATCGGATTCACGCCGCGCTTCTGGAAGTCGGCGTGAGCCTGGCCCCGGGCTTCAAGTCGATCAACGCGCTACCGGAGCTGCTTGAGGCGAGTTCAATTTCTGAGCCGTACAAAAAAAATCTGATGAGACTGTATCGACACTTCAAGCATSTGGAGGAGGAGATCAAGTCGCTGGATAAGGACGTGGAATGCCAGGCCGCTGAAGATGATCTGGCGACTCGCTTGATGACTCTGCCCTGTGTCGGCYCGATCACCTCCACCGTCCTGGCTGCCGAGCTGGGCGATGGCAAGCAGTTCAAATGTGGCCGAGGCTATGCAGCTTCCATCGGGCTGGTCCCCAAGCAGCATTCCACGGGCGGCAAGTCCGTCCTGCTGGGCATCAGTAAGCGCGGTGATCGCAACCAGCGACGCCTGCTCGTCCAGTGCGCTCGTGTTTACTTGATACAACTGGAGCGACAGAA
>NZ_JBFULI010000143.1:0-545 GCF_056400405.1 Pseudomonas sp. P5_B3
GCCGTGCTGTCCTCGGCCAGCGTTACGCTGAGCGAAACCAATGCTCCGCTGACCACCGCTGGCAGCCTGACCATCAGCGACGTCGACAGCCCGGAAAGTTTCCAGGCGCAAACCAATACCGCCGGCAACTACGGCCAGTTCTCCATCGGCACCGGCGGTGCCTGGACCTACGTCGCCRACTCCGCCCACAACGAGTTCGYCGCCGGCACCACCTACACCGACACCTTCGCGGTGAGCAGYGCCGATGGCACCCTCACTTCGGTCRCCGTGCATATCCTCGGYASCAACGATGCGGCCGTGCTGTCCGCCGACATCGCCAACCTCACCGAGACCAATGCTGCGCTGACCACCGCCGGTACCCTGACCATCAGCGACGTCGACAGCGCCGCAACCTTCGTCGCGCAAACCAACACCGCCGGCAGCTACGGCCAGTTCTCCATCGGCACCGGGGGTGCCTGGACCTACGTCGCCAACTCCGCCCACAACGAGTTCGCCGCCGGCACCACCTACACCGACACCTTCGCGGTGAGCAGTGCCGATGGCAC
>NZ_JBFULI010000144.1:0-529 GCF_056400405.1 Pseudomonas sp. P5_B3
GACGACTTAATCGTGAATTACGGGCTTTGGGTGCGAGTAAAGAAGTCGCCCAGAAAGTGGCATGTAACACCCGTCGTTGGTGGGACAACAGTCGATGGGCCTTGAATTGGGTGCTTAATCTCGCGTGGTTTGATCGCTTGGGACTTCCACGTCTCTCCTGACCTCAATCCCTCGAACCGCCCGGTGCGGACCCGCATGCCGGGTGGTGTGGCAGGGGTACGGTCTATGAAGGCCGTCCCCTATGCCGATTGCCTGCGAATTTAGCGGTTGATGCAAATCCACTAATGAAATGGCTACCCYCGCCGCCCCCTGTGATCGACCACTAAGCTTTCACAGGGGGCTTATCGGAGATCATTGCCATGAGCAAAGTAGCTATTGCCGCCATCGATCTGGGAAAACACACCTTTCATCTACATGCACAGGATGATCGTGGTCACGAGCTGTACCGCAAAAAATTCAATCGGGTAGCGCTCATGCAGCACCTGATGAACCTTGAGCCCTGCACTGTCGTGATGGAGGCCTGCGGCGG
>NZ_JBFULI010000145.1:0-506 GCF_056400405.1 Pseudomonas sp. P5_B3
TGGGCCGGGATTGTCGGGCGCATCGCCGGGGAACGCCTGCCGGCGATTGCCCTGCTCGGGGCCGGGTTGATTGTGGCGGCGGTGATAGTCGATTGCCCTGCTCGGGGCCGGGTTGATTGTGGCGGCGGTGATAGTCAGTGAGTTGAAGACCAAGGGTAAGGCTGCGACGGCTGAGGAAGAGTTGGAAGAGGAAACTCAGCGATAAACCGCGGATTCTGCATTACCTGATAGGCCGCCATCGCGAGCAAGCTCGCTCCCACAGGTTTTGAGGTGTACATACAGTTTTGTGCGCAATACAAAACACTGTGGGAGCGAGCTTGCTCGCGATGGCGTCAGCACAGGCGAAAACCCTCTACCAGAAACAATCTGAATCAGGGCTTTTCCGTCTACCGTGTAGGATTCTGCGACAGCTTGGCGTTTGGTGATCCGGGAGCTGGCACGTATGATGCTTCACAAACTTCCGCAGATTAGAAGCCTATGTCCCTGATAGTTCTACTGCTTCTGCC